>JABDPD010000061.1 GCA_013042895.1 Boseongicola sp.
TTGTGCTGATCGTCGGCCGCGACTGGCTGGATGCGCCGACGTTTCCGGCCGTTTGGGTGTTTTCACTTTTGACGATCGGGTTCGGGTGGTTTTTGTTGCAGCCGGGGTTGGGGCTTGGCTGGGCGGCATCGAAGACCGACAATCCATGGAAAGCGCGCGCGTTTGGCCTTGTGGCGCACACGGTGTTCGGGCTTGGAATGTGGGGATTGGCTTTGGCCGTTTAGGACCATTTTCGCCGGGTTTTGGTGGGACGGCTGCGAACACCCGCCCCGAATTCTTAAACGCGTCGCTTATGCGAGAGCGAGGTTTACCGCCGACTCGCGGCCGTCACGGCCAGCTTCGATGTCGTAAGTAACTTTCTGGTCGTCAGCCAGGCCTGTGAGGCCGGAACGCTCGACTGCAGAAATGTGGACGAAAACGTCCTTGCCACCTGTTTCAGGTGCGATAAAGCCGAAGCCTTTTGTAGAGTTGAACCATTTCACGGTGCCATTAGCCATCGTGTTGTCTCCTAATAGTATGCGCCACCCACGAAATTGCGGTGGCCCGGCTTGGTTGGTCTGTATCGATAGACTGAAAGCCGTATTAGGGAAGACAGTGGTCGAAATAGAATAACGTCGCTGGGGGGCATATGGGGGGTGTCCGTTCAAATAGCAAGAAAATTCGTGAGGGTATGCTTTGCTGCCTGTGTGTGTGGTTTTGTGTGAATGTGCGGTGAAAGTCAGATTTTTCCCCCTTATTTCCCGATCACTGGCCCTTAGGTTAGAGGCACATTCAACAAGGGAGAGAGTTCATGTCGGTTGCACGCGTTACGGAAATTATTGCCTCGTCGAAGAAGAGCTTTGAGGACGCGGTTGAAGTTGGCGTTGAGCGCGCTTCGGCGACGTTGAAGAACGTCGAAGGCGCTTGGGTGAAGGACCAGAAGGTCATCGTGAAAGGCGGCAAGATCGTTGAGTATCGGGTGGTCCTTAAGGTGACGTTTGTTCTCGAGTGATGTGTGATGAGTGCGTTTGTAAAACTGGTAGTGAGTAATCCGCGGCGTGCCGGAAGCCTTTGGCGCTCTTGGTGGCTGCGGGGGACTTGAAGGGCGTTTAGTCGGCGTCCTGTTCTAAGAGCCATTTGTAAACGGCTCGCACCGCTTTGCGGCGACTGGCTTGGGCGTTCATTGCGACGTAGTAGCCGCCAAAAGGGATTTCCACATCGTTGAGGCGTTCGAGCACGCCGCTTTGAACTTCGGGTTCGCAGAGGTGGCGGTCCATGAGGACGGTGCCGAGACCTGCGATGGCCGATTGAATCGCGAGGCGGGCGTTTAGCGGGTGCGGTAGCTCGAGCTTTGGGGCTGGGGACATGCCGGAAAGCTCGAACCATTCATCCCAAAGTTGGAAGGTCGCCTCCTGAATGAGTGCCGACGTAGCGAGTGCGTTGAGGTCGACCTGATCGCCGGACCTTTTTACCGACGCGGGGGCGGCGAAGGCGCTGACGAGGCAGGTGAAGAGGCGGGCGTAACCCTGTGGCGGGTCGTGGCGGAGATAACGTAGGCCAAGGTCAAACTCGTGGGCTTCGATGTCCATGAGGTCGGTCGAGATTGATATTTGCAGGCTGATATCGGGGTGCCGGGCTTTGAGGCTGGCAAGGCGCGGGATGATCCAGCTTTGCGCGACCGTGTTTTCCGTGGTGAGGGTGACGACACCGCTGGGCGGGACGGTGAGGGCTTCGGTGGCCAGCGAGATCGCTTCGAAGGCGGGGGAGATTTTGTCAAAGTAGGCGCGGCCGGTTTCGGTGAGTTCGACGCCAGTGCTTTTGGCGCGAAAGAGGCGGGAGTTGAGCCGCGCTTCAAGCCCGCGGACGTGGCGGGAAATGGCGGAATGCGAGACGTTTAGTTCTTCCGCGGCGCGGGTGAAACTGCCGAGGCGGCCGGCGGCCTCGAAGGCACGAAGGGGGTTCAGGGGCGGGATGGTCCAGGACATGAACTATTGTGACTTTTTAGAACAATATATGTCAAGGAATGGCGCTTTTTATGAAGGTTTGTGAGAGGCATGATGTTCTCAAGGCAATAT
>JABDPD010000063.1 GCA_013042895.1 Boseongicola sp.
AAAGAATCCCGAGAACCTCGATCCGTCGGGAGAGTTTCTATATCCTTCAAAAACGTCTGACGTGCATCACGAGGCGGAAATGCTTGTCGCTCTGGCGTCTGGCGGGCGCGATATTGCGGTCGAGGACGCGCTGGATCATGTGTTCGGCTACGGCTTGGCGTTGGATATGACGCGAAGGGATTTGCAGGGCGCTCAGAAGAAGATGGGACGGCCTTGGGAGATTGGGAAGGCGTTTGAACGGTCGGCACCTTGTGGGCCTTTGTACCGGGTTTCGGATGTGGGGCATCCGAGTGCGGGGCATATTTCATTTCTTGTTAACAGTGAGTTACGTCAGGAAGGTGATCTAAGTCAGATGATTTGGAAAGTTCCCGAGATGATTGCCTATCTGTCGGAATATTTTGATCTTGGCGCTGGCGATGTGATCTTGTCTGGAACGCCCGCAGGTGTTGGGCCGGTAGATCGAGGCGACTTGATGGAAATGAGCATCGAGGGCCTTGGGGATTTGCGCGTTCAGGTGGTCTGATAGGGCCTACGGGGCGGGTCAGCAGTCCCTATTGATGTTGTAGTAATCCAGGTACCACTCGACGAAGCGATCGATGCCTTCGGAGATCGGCGTATTGGGTCGATAGCCCGTCAAGTTTTCCAACAAGTCAGAATTGGCCCAGGTACCGGGAACGTCGCCCATTTGCATATCCATGAAATTCTTCTCGATCTCCATCCCAAGTGAACGCTCAAGTTCGGTGATAAAGTCCATCAGTTGGGTTTGCTGACCATTGCCGATGTTTACGACCCGGTGCGGGCCGACAGCGCTCAGGGTGTCGGCTTCGATTGTCGCCTTGCGTTCTTCCACGGGTTGAGGTGCGGCGTCGATCAACAGGCGCACTGCCTTCACCAGATCGCTGATGTAGGTAAAATCCCGAGTCATTTTGCCGTGATTGTAGACGTCGATCGGTCGGCCTTCGAGGGCAGCCTTGGCGAATCTGAACAACGCGAGATCGGGGCGGCCATAGGGTCCGTAGACGGTGAAGAAACGGAACATAGTGACCGGAAGATCCCAGAGGTGGGCATAGGCGTGGGCCATGTTCTCGTTTGATTTTTTCGTTGCTGCATAGAGAGTTAGAGGTGCGTCTGTGGGGTGACCTTCTACGAATGGCATATCCGGATTGGCGCCGTAGACGGAAGATGTTGAGGCCATAAGAAGGTGTTCGAGCGTGGCTTCTTTGGCGCATTCCAATAGGTTGAACGTGCCAAGTATGTTGGTTTCAACATAGGAACGCGGGTTTTCGATGCTGTAGCGAACGCCCGCTTGCGCTGCGAGGTGAACGACGATGTCGGGGCGCGCATCCGCAAAAGCTTCGCCCAAAGCGTCGACGTCTTCGAGCCGTGCTTCGGTGGCACGAAAGGCTGGGTTTTGGAGCAGGATCTGGTGGCGACGGCGCTTGAGGTTTACGTCATAGTAATCCGTCATGGCGTCAAATCCGACGACCTCAAAACCGGCGCCTATAAGCTCCTTGCAGAGATGATACCCGATGAAACCGGCGCTTCCGGTGACTAAGACACGGCGGGTTTCAGCGCTCATTCTGTGGTTCCTCAATGCGGTTTTCTAAGGTGAGTAAGACACTGGAAATCGGGTTGAAACAAGCGGATTTAGGAAGATGCGAAAAGGGCCACCCCAACGAGGATGGCCCAAGATTAATTCAGATTTGCACTCGCTTAGCCGATAATAGCGTTCAGCGTTGGTGAAGGCTGCATGACCGCTTGTGTTTTTGCGGCGTCGGTGTGGAAGTAGCCCCCAAGATCGGCGGGAGCGCCTTGCACTGCCGCTAGTTCGGCGACGATCTTATCTTCGTTCTCGGTCAATGCCTTTGCGATTGGCGCGAAGTGTGCGGCGAGCTCGGCATCGTCTGTTTGTGTAGCAAGCGCTTCCGCCCAATAGAGCGCGAAGTAGAAATGGCTGTCGCGGTTGTCGGGTTGGCCCACTTTTCTGCCGGGCGACTTGTTGTGGTCGAGGATGCCTTGGGTCGCTGCATCCACAGCCTCGCCGATGATACGAGCGCGGGCATTGTCCTTGGTTTCGCCGAGGAATTTCAGGCTTTCTCCAAGGGCGCAGAACTCGCCAAGAGAGTCCCAGCGAAGGTGGTTTTCTTCAACCAATTGCTGCACATGCTTGGGTGCCGAACCGCCAGCGCCCGTTTCAAACAGCCCGCCGCCGTTCATCAGTTTCACGATCGAGAGCATTTTGGCGGAGGTACCTAGCTCGAGGATCGGGAAGAGGTCAGTGAGGTAGTCACGCAGCACGTTTCCGGTGACGGCGATGGAGTTTTCGCCTTCGCGGATCGTTTCAAGTGCAAGGCGTGTTGCTTCGCGCGGTGCGAGGATCTGGAACCTGTCGGCGACACCTTCGGCTTCAAGGATCGGCGTGACATAGGCGATCAGTTCGGCGTCGTGGGCGCGGTTCTTGTCGAGCCAAAACACAGCCTGACAGCCTTCGGCCTTTTGGCGCGAGATGGCAAGTTTAACCCAGTCGCGGATCGGCGCTTCTTTCGTAGAAGCGGCGCGCCAGATGTCGCCGGCCTCGACTTTATGGGTATGTATGACGTCACCATTGGCAGCGGTGAGGATGACTGTGCCGTCGGCGGGCATTTCAAACGTTGTTGGGTGGGAGCCATACTCTTCCGCTTTTTGTGCCATCAAACCAATGTTCTGGACCGTTCCCGATGTGGATGGGTCCAGGGCTCCAGTAGCTTTGAAGTAGTTAATGGTTTCTTCATAAACAGTAGCATAAGAGTTGTCAGGCACGACGCAGTTTGTATCACCTTCGTTTCCGTCTGGCCCCCATCCTTTGCCGCCCGCGCGGATCAGGGCGGGAAGCGAGGCGTCGATGATGACGTCAGAGGGTACGTGCAGATTGGTGATCCCCTTATCGGAGTTCACCATATACATTGGCGGGCGCGTGGCCATGACGGCGGCGATGTCGGCTTCGATCTCGGCGCTATTCTCCATCTCGGCTATGCGGTCCAGTACGGCACCGAGGCCCGAATTCGGGTTTACACCAGCGGCATCAAGTG
>JABDPD010000071.1 GCA_013042895.1 Boseongicola sp.
GTCGCGGACATCTCTGTTTGGTTCGCATGTCACCGTGGCCACCTGAGGGACCACGCGACCTCCCGGGGCGGTCCACTCATCGGTGATCGCAGCAAACGCCATCATTTCTCCGTCACGACGCCGAATGCGCCAAGCGGTCTTGAGTCGCACAGCGCCGGTCCACTCATACCAGCCATCGCAAGGAACCAAAGCGCGGCCAACTCCCACATAGGCAGACTTCCCAAACACTGTCTCTGAGCGCGCATTAACAATGGTTTCCAATACGGGTCGGCCACGGGCATTCACACGTCCAACCGGTATAACGCCCCACCGCATGTGGCGAAGAACCCGATCCGGGCCGCAAACGATGATCTCCTGCCCCGGCGCAATATTGCATCGAACAGGATCGTTCACTCCGCTCGACGCAGCCCCCATCCAACTGGCGATTTTGACCACTGGTGTCTCTAGGTAGAAGCGCCCCGGCACGATCAGTGATCCGCGGGAACAGCAGCGACCACTTCGATCTCAACTCTGAATTCTTCGCGGGTGAAGCCGTTGACAATCATTAACGTCGATGCCGGAAGTCGCGTAACGTCCGCCAGCCACCGGTCCCGCGCGGCCATGTACCCCGCCATGTAGGCGCGGTTCGTCACGAAAGCATTGATACGCACAACATCCGAACGGCCAGCTCCGGCTTCAGCCAAGATCGCATCGATGTTTTTGAAGCAAATATCAGCCTGCTCGCCTTCATCCACTGGCACAGTCCCATCAATAGCCAGACCCAATTGCCCTGACGTAAAGACCAACGAATAACCGTTCGGCACCTCCACCCCATGCGCATATCGGGCAAAAGGCGGTGCAATTGAGGATGGGATCAATTCTTTCATCCTCAAAGGCTGCAATTTGGCCGGGCTCGGTGCAAGTGATAAACTTTCCACCCCTTCCATGCTCAAACCATGTGCGAATCGCGACAAGGTGAGTAATGATTGTGCGAAGACGTCTGGGGAGAGCCGTCTTGGCTGGTTCTAAATTGGAAGCTCGGCGCATCTCCTCACAAATGGCAAAAGAGAAAAACCTGGAGGTGAGGAATCCCATGAAACTCAAAATCGCAATAGCGACACTCGCTGCAATGGCTGGCACTACCGCGTTTGCAGGCGGCCATCTGACCGAAGTGACTTTCGGCACGAACTGGGTCGCGCAAGCGGAACATGGCGGCTATTATCAAGCTATCGCAGATGGCACATACGAAGCCTGCGGTCTCTCTGTCACGATCGCCCCCGGTGGTCCGCAAGTAAACAATCGCGCCCAGATGCTCGCCGGAAAGATCGACTTCCACATGGGCGGAAACCTCCTTCAGGCCTTCTCGGCTGCCAAAGAAGGCATCCCGATGAAAGTTGTTGCGGCGCATTTTCAGAAAGAACCGCAAGTTCTTCTAAGTCACCCTGGCAAGGTTTCGAGCTTTGAGGACCTTAAGAATCTCGAGACATTGATCGTCGGCGACAACGGCTTTCAGAGCTTCTATCAGTGGATGATGGCGGACTACGGTTTCGAGGCCGAAAAGCGCGTGCCCTACACCTTCAACCCGGCCCCTTTCATCGCCAACGAAAACTCGGCACAGCAGGGCTACATCACGTCCGAACCTTTCGCGATTGAGCGCGAAGGCGGCTTTGCTCCGGACATTTGGCTCCTAGCGGACGCGGGCTTCACGACCTACGCCACGACCGTCGAAACCATGCAGGCCACCATCGACGAAAACCCAGCAGCCGTTCAGTGTTTTGTCGAGGGATCTGCTGTTGGTTGGACCAACTACCTCTATGGAGACCCCTCCGCAGCGAACGCATTGATCCAGCAGGACAACGCCGACATGTCGGACGAGCAGATCGCCTTCTCCATTGAAAAGATGAAGCAGTATGGAATCGTAGACTCCGGCGACGCGCTTGATGCAGGCATTGGCGCAATGAGTGCGGAGACCATCGAGGGCTTCTACAACAAGATGGTCGAAGTCGGCGTCGTCGATGCAGGCCTTGATATTGGCAGCATCTATACGCTTGAGTTTTCGAACACGGGCGTCGCACTTGGGGTCAAAGCAAGCCTCATGAGCAACTAATGAACACAGCCACCAAAGCCGCCCTGGATGCATCCGGGGCGGCACCTTTGGGCGCGCGCGCTCCAGTCCTCTCGCTCAATAATATCGACAAGGTTTTTGGCCGCGACGTCGTCGCTCTGAAAGGCATGTCGCTCGACATACAAGCTGGTGATTTTATCTCGCTTCTTGGCCCTTCAGGATGTGGCAAGTCAACGGCGTTAAGATTAATCGCGGACCTCATTCATCCGACATCGGGTTCGATCCGGTGGCAGGTCGAAAAGACACCCGGCGCGCTCTCCGTTGTCTTTCAAGAACCGTCGTTAATGCCCTGGGCGACAGTTGCCGACAATGTCTGGTTACCGTTCCGTCTCCAAGGTAAAACGCGCACCTCCGTTAAAGATGACATCGCCGAAGCCCTTGAGCTTGTCGGTCTTGAGAACTTCCACAACGCCTACCCACGCGAACTCTCCGGCGGCATGAAGATGCGCGTGTCCATCGCCCGCGCTCTGGTGACACATCCGCGCATTATCCTCATGGACGAACCATTCGCCGCGCTGGATGAGATTACGCGTTTCAAGCTGAACAACGATCTCCTTGAACTAAAATCCAAGATCGGCTGCACCGTGGTTTTCGTCACGCATTCGGTCTTCGAAAGCGTGTTCCTCTCCGACCGTATCGTCGTCATGGCAGCACGCCCGGGCCGCGTTATCCGCGAATTGCACGTTAACGAACCCTACCCGCGCAGCGAAGAATTTCGCACATCATCTGAATATGTCGCCCATTGCCGGGCCGCGTCCGACGCCTTGCGGGACGCAATGGAAGAGCACGCATGACCATCGCAGAACCCATCGCAGAGCTTCCCCAGATCGACGAAGAGGAAGCACAACGCGCACGTAGACGGCGCAACGAGAAGATCGGCAGCTGGGTTTTGCCTATCCTTGTCATCACTTTCTCGATCTGGATATGGGACCGAATTGTCGTTTGGAATGAGCTCCCTCACTATATTCTTCCCGGACCGGGGCGCGTTTTGGAAGCCCTTATCGAAGACTGGGCAATCTTATTCGACAGCCTCCTGGTGACCCTCCAAATCACCTTTGGTGCACTCGCCATCGCAGTCGCTGGCGGCGTCGGGCTTGCCGTGCTCTTTACGCAGTCCCGATGGATCGAGATGAGCTTCTTTCCGTACGCTGTGATCCTGCAAGTGACACCGGTCGTCTCAATCGCGCCGTTGATCTTTATTTACGTGGATAGTCGCCTGGCGGGGCTATTGATCTGCGCCTGGATCGTGGCTTTCTTTCCCATCTTGTCGAACACGACAATGGGCCTGAACTCCGCCGACCATAACTTGCGCGACCTCTTTAAAGTCTACGGATCATCCCGCTGGCAACGCTTGCGCTTCCTGCAGTTGCCGTCCGCACTCCCCTACTTTCTTGGCGGTCTACGCATCGCGGGAGGCCTTAGCCTTATCGGCGCGGTCGTCGCTGAATATGTCGCGGGCACTGGCGGAATTGGATCAGGTCTGGCTTTCCGCATCCTCGAAGCAGGTTACCGGCTGAACATCCCGCGAATGTTTGCGGCCCTCTTCCTGATCGCCATGACTGGCGTCGTAATCTACGCGACCCTCAGCTTCATCAGCCACATGGCTTTGCGCAAATGGCACGAAAGTGCCATCAAACGGGAGGCCTGATGCAGGATATTCCCGCAAATGGTACGTTCACATTAATGAACATTACCGTTCCGGGTTGCCTAATCGGCCGATCGGAGCAGCTTGTCACGACATACCTGCACATCAAAGACGGGAGAATTTCAGATGCGGGCGGTCTTCAAATCGATATGGGCCGCGCCATGGTGTTCCCCTGTTTCACCGACATGCATACGCATCTCGACAAGGGCCACATCTGGCCGAGAGCAGCAAATCCAGACGGCACATTCCTCGGCGCGCTGACAGCGGTGGGCGATGACCGAACCGCGAACTGGACGGCCGATGACGTTGCTACGAGGATGGATTTTGCACTGAAATGCGCTTTTGCCCACGGCACGAAATCAGTCCGGACGCACCTTGACTCAATCCCTCCGCAAGACGCGATTTCCTGGCCAGTATTCGCTGAGCTGCGCGAAAAATGGGCAGGGAAAATTGAGCTTCAGGCTGCCAGTCTTGTTGGCTGTGATAGCTTCGAAAATCTGGCGAAAGACTACTCGGCGACTGCCGATATCGTTGCCGAGCACAGCGGTATATTGGGAATGGTCACCTACCCGGTTCCCGATGTGGAACAACGACTTAGAGATTTCTTTACTCTCGCCGGTGATCGTAATCTCGAGGTCGATTTTCACTCCGACGAGATCATGGACCCCAGTAGTGAAACCCTGCGCATCATAGCTGAAGTTGTTATCGAGACGGGTTGGGACAGACCCGTCACGGTCGGACATTGTTGCTCGCTTTCAACGCAGGACGAAACCCGCGCAATGGAGACTCTGGACCTCGTTGCAAAGGCCGGTTTGAATATCGTCAGCCTGCCCATGTGCAACCTCTACCTTCAGGACCGCCAGGCCGGTCGCACGCCGCGCGGGCGTGGAATTACTCTGGTGCACGAAATGAAGTCGCGCGGCATCAATGTCAGCTTCGCATCTGATAATACCCGCGATCCATTCTATGCCTACGGTGACCTCGACATGATAGAAGTCATGCGCCAAGCCACCAGAATTGGTCACCTCGATCACTCCGACAATGATTGGACGAACGCTTTCACGACCAATCCCTCCAAGGCCCTGAGTATCGATTTACCTTCGCTAACACCCGGCGCGCCCGCTGATCTCGTCATTTGCAATGCCCGGGATTGGACCGAGCTCTTCTCACGACCACAGTCTGATCGCATCGTGCTTCGCGATGGTGCCAAGATCGACACGACGCTGCCAGATTACAGAGACCTCGACCACCTGATGGAGACCATCTGATGCAAGCCAATATCGCTGCTGCCAAAGCCGCCCTTGCCCATCTCGACCTTGAAGAGAAAGACGTCGCCATCAAGGCGGCCAGTCGGGACTTTTTCTGGTACTCTCCGGTGCTTAAAGATCGGCTCGATCACGTCACCGCCGATTTCGTTGTCCGCCCACGTAACGAAGCCGAAGTCATCGAAGTCTTAAGTACCTGTTACGCTCACGACGTGCCCGTCACGACTCGTGGCGCGGGCACAGGTAACTATGGTCAGGCCATGCCGCTCGAGGGTGGGTGTGTCCTACACCTGCGCAACATGGACAAGGTCCGTGAAGTTCATCCGGGCCGCGTCATCTGTGAGCCAGGTGTTCTCCTAAAAGACCTCGACGCAGCCACAAAAGAACACTCGGCTCAAGAACTTCGGATGTTCTCGTCCACGTGGGCGACTGCCACGATCGGCGGCTTTATCGCAGGCGGTTCTGGTGGCGTAGGATCCTGCACCTGGGGTGCTCTTCG
>JABDPD010000017.1 GCA_013042895.1 Boseongicola sp.
TTTTTTGGCGGGTGCAATCCTGCATTTCAGTTAATTTACGTCTTGGCAGCCCCA
The DNA here is from genome assembly GCA_013042895.1 of Boseongicola sp. Taxonomy (GTDB): domain Bacteria; phylum Pseudomonadota; class Alphaproteobacteria; order Rhodobacterales; family Rhodobacteraceae; genus Boseongicola. The sequence continues at coordinate 55 of JABDPD010000017.1, forward strand.
AACGGCATTTTCTCCAATGGCGGGGTGGCGCAGGACGCTGCCTTCGTCGATTCCAAAGCGCTCGGACAGGCCCCCGTTGATCTCAAGCACGTATTGAATGTTGTCACCGCCGGGGATCGCGGTTTCGTCGAGAGGAATGGCGTTTTCGTGGATACGCTGAACAGTGCCGGTCTCATCCAGAAAGATCATATCGAGAGGGATCAGCGTGTTGCGCATCCAGAACGCAACGCGCTGAGGGAACTCGTAGACAAAGAGCATGCCCGCGCTGCGGGCCATGCTTTCGCGGTTCATCAAACCCTGAGAGCGCTCACTCGGATCATCGGCGACCTCAACAGTGAAACGCGCCTGCCCCCAGTCTCCGCGCAGATCCACCTGAGACTGTTTACACGCAGACTGGGCCGCGGTCGCGGCGGTCATCATAGTAAGGAAGGTTAAGACAGCGGTTTTTGTCACTCGTCAGACTTTAGAGCAGCTTCCCAGCTGGTGACTTGCATCGCCATGCGGCCACGTTTGCCATCGACAACTCGCAAAGAAACGGCCTCGCCCGGTTGCAAATCTGCAAGACCGGAACGGCGCAAAACTTCAACGTGAAGAAAAACGTCCTCGTCGCGTCCAAATACGTTGGCAAAGCCAAAACCCTTAGCCTTGTCGAACCATTTGACGCGCGCAGGCTCAAGCGGGAGGGAATAATCGACGGCTTCAGCGATCTCGCTGTCCATCTCATCTTCTTCGATCTCTTCGCCCACGGGCGGCGCAATCGACAGGACTTCTACAGCCTGAACGCCGCGCGCCGTTTCCTGCACGATCACTTCAATCCCGGCCGCGTCTGCAACCGAAGATTGTCCAAAATTTCTAAGCACGTTAGCATGGAGCAGAATGTCAGGACCGCCTTCGTTGGCCACGACAAACCCAAAACCCTTAGACGGGTCAAACCACTTAACGGTGCCTGAGACACGTGTCCCGTCTTCTTCGGCGTCCGACATATTCAACATCATCCCTCGAGCCTTTGGCCCTTATTAACCTTTAGTCTGGGCTATCGCCGGGGCCCAATGCAAGGATAAAGATCAGTTTTATTGACTGTTCTTGGACAATTGTCCTCATGGAGCCAAGCGTGTTGCCTGCCAACCACGCTTGTCCTCGTCTGGCGTGAATCGGAAGCGGTCGTGGAGGCGAAAAGCGCCATCTGCCCAAAGTTCAATCTCAACCGGCGTGATGCGGAAGCCGCCCCAATGGGGTGCTCGCGCAGGAGACAGGCCGTGTATCACCCCTTGTTTTGCGACCTCGGCCATAAGCGTGGCGCGGCTTTTCAAAGGACGGGTTTGCTCTGAGGCCCACGCGCCGATACGGCTTTCGAGCGCGCGAGAGTTGTAATAGGCGTCCGCCTTTTCGCCGTCTTCTAGCGTGACATGGCCGCGCACACGGACCTGACGGCGTAATGATTTCCAGTGCATCACGAAAGCGGCCTTGGGAGTTGCCGTCAGCTCCTGTCCCTTGGCGCTTTCATAGTTGGTATAGAACACGAAAGCGTCGTCCTCGATGTCTTTCAAAAGGACCATGCGCACATTGGGCAGCCCATCGGAATCGACGGTGGACAGCGCAATTGCGTTGGCGTCATTCGGCTCGGTTTCCCATGCCTCTTTTTGCCACCGGCGAATGATCTCAAATGGGCTGTCGCCTTCGAATATGCCGCTTCTTTCGCTCATCTCACGCGCTCCTCTTGATGCGGGGGTGTTCATGGCATAGACCCGACGCAGCGTAAACGGGCTGAGGGACAAGGCCATGACCGCAGGGTTAATGACGGGTAAACGCGGCCTCATCATGGGGTTGGCAAACGATAAATCTATCGCATGGGGGATTGCAAAGGCGCTGGCCGATCAAGGCGCAGAGCTTGCATTTTCCTATCAGGGGGACGCGCTGAAGAAGCGGGTCGATCCTTTGGCGGCGTCTTTGGGATCGGACATTGTTCTGCCCTGCGATGTTGGCGATGGCGACAGCATCGACGAGCTTTTCGATGCGTTGAAGGAACGGTGGGGCAAGTTGGACTTCGTCGTCCATGCCATTGGTTTTTCTGATAAAAGTGAGCTTCGGGGTCGCTATGTCGACACCAGCCGTGACAACTTCAAGCAGACAATGGACATCTCGGTGTTCTCGTTTACGGCCGTCTGCCGGCGCGCATGTTCGATGATGCCCGATGGGGGGTCGCTGCTGACGATGACCTATTATGGCGCCGAGAAAGTCATGCCGCATTATAATGTGATGGGCGTGGCAAAAGCCGCGCTGGAAGCGAGTGTGCGGTATATTGCTGAGGACCTGGGTAAGGATAACATTCGCTGTAACGCCATCTCAGCGGGCACAATCAAGACGCTGGCAGCGTCGGGGATCGGTGATTTCCGGTATATCCTAAAGTGGAACGAGCTGAATTCGCCCATGCGCCGGAACGTTTCAATTGAAGATGTGGGCGGATCGGCCCTTTATTTGCTGAGCGATCTTGGCCGCGGGGTCACCGGTGAAGTGCATCATGTGGACTCAGGCTATCATGTGATTGGCATGAAAAACCCTGAAGCTCCCGATATGACTTTGGAGCGCAAGGAATGAGCGATCAGCTACCACACGAAAAGGGTTTTCACGTCTCGTGGGACCAGATCCACCGCGATTCCAGGGCTTTGGCCTGGCGTTTGGACGGAAAAGGCCCGGACGATGGCGCTTGGCGCGCAATTGTCGCTATTACGCGGGGCAGAATGGCCCCCGCGATGATTGTGGCCCGAGAGTTGGACGTGCGCACGGTCGATACTATCTCGGTGAAGTCATATGATCATCAAGCGCAGTCGGAGGCCAAGGTTTTGAAGGCGCCAGATAACGAGATGATGGGTGACGGGACCGGTATTTTGGTGGTCGACGATCTGGTAGATAGCGGTAAGACGCTGGAATTGGTGCGGGATTTGTATCCGAACGCGCATTTCGCAACCGTGTACGCCAAGCCCAAGGGCGAGCCGATGGTCGATACGTTCATCACGGGCGTAAGCCAGGACACTTGGATATTCTTTCCATGGGACATGGCTTTGCAATACGTTGAGCCCTATCGCGGCAAAGACTGATGCGCATTCATCCGGCGATGGCTGGAACCGAGGCGCCTCCGGTGATGGAGGCACGTCGCTGGATTGCTGGCGTTGAGTTCCCGGTTGAGCGCCCCCTTTTGAATGTAAGCCAAGCGGCGCCTGTTGAAGTGCCGCCTTTGGCGATGCGCGAAGCGATTGCGCGGTTTGCGATTGATGTGCCTCAGGCGCATCTTTACGGGCCGGTCCTGGGGATGCCGGAGTTACGCGACGCGGTCGCTGCGGAGTGGTCCTGCGCCTATGGCGGCGCCGTGTCTCTGGA
>JABDPD010000081.1 GCA_013042895.1 Boseongicola sp.
ATCCTACTCGCCCCGCATCAATCTAGACCGAGTCTGGATGTTCGTACTAGCTTTGCCAATCGTCATCGCGATATTCGATCCTAGTCAAGCGCTTGAAACGGTTCGCTTTGCTTTTACTGCGATGGGGCAGACCGGTATCTTCATCGGCTTCGCGGTTTTGGCAATCGGATACCTTAAAGCAACCGGTGCCGAGGCACTTCTCGCAAAAACTTTTGAAGGTCGCGAAGTACGCATGATTGTGATGGCCGCCCTCCTTGGAGGGTTGTCGCCGTTTTGCTCGTGCGAAGTTATCCCATTCATTGCTGCACTCCTTGCGGTTGGCGCGCCATTGTCCGCGGTCATGGCTTTTTGGTTGTCCTCGCCCTTGATGGATCCGGCGATGTTCTTCATCACAGCCGGAACACTCGGCTCGTCATTCGCTGTTGCCAAGACTGTCTCAGCAGTGGCTCTTGGCTTGCTGGGTGGGGCCACAGTTTATTTATTTGCGAAATCACCAGTTTTTGTTGATCCGCTACGCCCGAAGCAGCAGTCTGGCGGCTGCGGTTGTGGTCCCTCTCCCTTTAGCGGTGAGGTCAATTGGGCGTTTTGGAACCAGCGCGAGCGTAGATCCATATTCAGTGAAACGGTCGTTGTTAATGCGCTTTTCTTGGGAAAATGGTTGTTTCTGGCCTATATGCTCGAGGCTTTAATGCTGCGATATGTACCGTCCGAGTGGATTGCAGGGTTTTTGGGTGGCGACGGCGCTTGGCCGGTTGTCATGGGCGCGATTGTTGGTGCGCCGGCTTACTTGAACGGCTATGCCGCCGTGCCATTGGTGGACGCATTACTAGCGCAAGGCATGGCGCAAGGGGCGGCCATGTCATTTGTTGTTGCTGGCGGTGTGAGTTGCATTCCTGCAGCCGTCGCTGTTTGGGCGCTAGTTAAACCACGAGTGTTCTTTGCCTATCTTGGCATCGCCCTCGTCGGCGCTGTACTGGCCGGCCTTGCATGGAACATGATTGCAATTTAGCGGCAGTTGGATTCCCCCCCCACCTGTCCGGGTCCTGGCCGTGCTATATTTCGCGCATATTAGCTGGAACCCGCCTTTGCACGAAAGGGTGATTCCCTTTGCGTGCAACCTCCGCCATAATGTCGACAAAGGGCCGTGAAAGGTCTTGAAGGACGACAGAGTTAACTGTTGGTAAATTGGGGCATCGGCGGACCGTCTGATGATCGAGTTCAGGAACGTAAGCAAGTCCTTTTGGACTGGCCAAAGACGCAAGGTCATCCTCGACCAGGCGAGCTTCCGCGTGGAGCTTGGCACGTCGCTCGGCATTCTTGCTCCCAATGGGACCGGCAAAACGACTTTGATCAATATGATGTGCGGATTGGAAAAACCCGACGAGGGCGAGATCATTCGACAATCGCGCATTTCCTTTCCGCTTGGCTTTATGGGAGGCGTTATCGGCAAGTTGTCCGCAATGGAGAATGCGCGTTATATCGCTCGCCTTTATGGCAAAGACCCAGACTATCTTGAAGCGTTCTGTCGTTGGGTTTGCGGGTTGGAAGAGTATTTCGACATGCCAGTCGGCACTTATAGTTCCGGTATGCGAGGGCGTTTCAGCTTTGCCCTTCTGTTGGCATTGGATTTCGACATCTATCTAATCGATGAAGGCATGCCAGGCACCACTGACGTCGAATTCAATCGCAAGGCTGGCATGATCCTTCGCGAGCGACTGAAGACAGCCACCGTGGTTATAGTGTCCCATCAGGCGGAGACACTCGAAAAATTCTGTAAGTCTGCGGCAGTTCTGAGGAACGGCTCGCTCCATATGTTTGCTACTCTCGAAGAGGCAAAAGAGCTCTATGAATATGAAGCCCAAAGCGCCTAAATTTCGCATTCGTCGCGAAGCCGGCGCCACCGCGCGCTCGCACTCTGACGATATGTCATTTGCCCCTGGAAATGATGGCTTCGGAGACGAGGCATTTCCCGGTTCGGCGAAGGAAGCGGCCGACAAAGTTGCGGGTGAGGAGGGTATCTCCGAAATTCGACGTGAAGGGCTGACGGGGCGGCAGCTGCGAATGGCGCGCCGTTTGGCCCAAAAGAACGGTCTTGCCCCAAAATCGGATTTCGATGCCGTGCGCCTATTGCGTGCGCAGGGCATAGACCCATTTGATCGGGCCAACATGCTCGAATTGGTCGCCGCAAAACCAAATTCCAAGCGAACAAACAGCGCGCAGTCACCCACAGCGCACACACAGCGTCCTCGTTCAAAACCATCCGCTTCGCAAAAAAGCGCGCAGACGTCTAAGACCGGAAGCATCATTAAGAATCTGCCTCAAAAAGTGGATGAAGAGGCGAAACTTCCGGGCGCTCATGACCCTGATGCCGGCTTTCATGCTCACGAATTGGAGAGAATTCAGCGCGATATCGTACGGCGCCGCCGACGCAATCTCGTATTTCTTGCGTCGCGTCTTTCTGTGTTCGTCTTTTTACCCACTCTTCTGGCTGGTCTGTATTTTGCCTTCGTTGCCACGCCAAGTTACGCGACAAAGTCCGAGTTTATCGTGCAGCAGGCAGACACTATGGGCGCATCTCCTGGACTTCTCGGTGGAACTTCCATGGCAACAAGTCAGGACTCGATTATGGTTCAGGACTTTTTGACTTCTCGAGAGGCCCTAGGAAAACTCAATGTTGATCACGATTATCGTGGCCATTTCAGCAACGAAAACGTCGATGTTATCCAACGCCTGCCGTCAGACGCTTCAAATGAGGACGTCTATGCCCACTACCAGAACAATGTAACCGTTGGGTATGATCCAACGGAGGGCGTTCTTCGCATGGAGGTATCCGCCCTTAGCCCAGAGATGAGCCGAATTTTTTCAGAGGCTCTAATAGGCTATGCTGAAGCTCGCGTGGATAGTGTGACCGAGCGCAAGCGTGCAGATCAGATGAGAGGCTCAAGTGAGAGTTTTGAGTCCGCTGAAGCGCGCATGGTCGAGGCACAAGAACGAGTGCTGCAACTGCAAGAGCAGCTCGGAGTTTTGGATCCAGCCTCTGAGACAACGGCACTTATGAGCCAGATCAGTAACTTTGAGATACAGGTAGCCGAAAAAAGGCTTCAATTGCAGCAACTTCTCGACAACACCGAGCCGAATGCAGCACGGGTTGCTGGTGTGGAAGGGGACATTGGAAGACTCGAAGATCTTATCGCGGAACTAAGGCTTCAAATGACATCTCAAATTGGAACCCAAGGATCCCTAGCATCCATTTCGGCGCAACTAAGGATGGCAGAGGTCGACCTTGAAACACGGACTTTTATGATGCAGGAATCTCTCCAATCCATGGAGGCTGCGCGTATTGAGGCTATGCGGCAGGTTCGATTCCTTTCCATCGGCGTTGCGCCTATTCCCCCTGATGAGCCGACATATCCAAGGGTGTTTGAGAACACACTGATCACTCTTTTGATCTTTTCGGCAATTTACCTTCTGGTCTCTTTGACAGCCGCCGTATTGCGCGAGCAGGTTTCGAACTGAATGAAGCTGGACGTTCACTAGGTTTTTCGGAATCCAGGTCTTGCACAGGGGAATGTCTCTGAGTAAGTAACGCCAGCCTGTTGGGGTGTAGCCAAGTGGTAAGGCAGCAGTTTTTGGTACTGTGTATCGTAGGTTCGAATCCTACCACCCCAGCCAGGCAAATCTACCAAACCTACGATACGTGAGATGACGCCAGATAGTGGCGTGGTTTCCGTGGGTTGTGTGAGTGGTTCGTGCGGCGAGACGCTGTGACGGGGCCAATTTAGCCCGCTCAACGGCGGGCGTCTCAGATAGTGATTTCCGCGATACGCGAATGGGATAATTCAGAGAGTCGTGATGCGCTTGCGTTGCGCTTGCCAGTCTGCGGGCAGCGTATGCCGCAGGAGCCAATCTGACGTTAGGCCGAGCGGCTGCGTGCCAAAGGTGATATCGCGAACAGTATCAGGGGCGAGGAACGCGAGGTCCACCATCTGCTGTACGCGGCGCTTTGAAGTGCCGGAGGCAGTGGCGATCGCTGCAAAGCTCTCGCCGTTTTTGAGCCGGCGATACCAGTCGTTCGCAAGCGCGATGTTGCGGAGCAACGACTGATCAATCTCGGCTTTACCATTGCCGATCACCAGCTTCATCTCAACTCCACGCCTGCGTTCTGTGAACGGAAGCTCAATGGTGAGATCGCTGGGACTACACTCCAGTTCAGCGCCTACGAGCTGCTGCAATCGGATGGCATCGATCTCAACCGTGAGGCAGCCTGGCGCAATCGTCACACCGCCAACGGCATCCAGCGCTACTTTCGCATCAGGTACCGGAGTTGCAGTGCCTAGGAACATCTGATCGTTCGTGGACTTGCGAAGTTCCTCAATGCGTTTCTGAACAGCGCTGGCAATTGCATTCTCCAGTGTGGCCGCCGGAATGCGCCAGGTCCGCTGCTTCTCATCTGCAGCGCTGACGCCTGTGACCAGCTTCTGAGAGATGTAGTATCTGTAGCGCCTGTCACCTTTCTTGGTGTGACTTGGAGTGAGACGTTCTCCGACCTCATCAACGATCTTGCCTGCCAAAGGAGAGGGCTCGCGGTATTGCTTCGTCTTCCTTGGCTTTTGAGCCCTGCCGCTCAGATGATCCTGCAAGGTATCCCAGCGTTCCGGATCAATGATCGCAGGGTGTTGGCCTTCGAAGACCTGATCCTTGTGCCGGATGCGTCCGGCGTAGACTGGGTTGGTCAGGATGTGGTGCAACTGGCCGCGGGACATAACGTTTCCACCTCGGACCCGTCCATTGGCCAAACGCCGTATCTTGGACCGCAGTTTCAGTCGCCCCGCCGCCTCCTGCACCAGGTTCATTGTGCCCCATTCCTCGTAAAGACCATAGATCGTGAGAACTGTCTCAGCCTCCTCTGGATTAATACGCAGCGTCCGGCCATCGGGGTCATAGCCGAGTGGGACATTGCCTCCCATCCAGAGGCCCTTGCGTTTGGAGGCGGCGATCTTGTCCCGGATGCGTTCAGCCGTGACCTCGCGTTCAAATTGGGCAAAGGACAAAAGCACGTTCAGCGTTAGTCGCCCCATGCTTGTAGCGGTGTTGAAGGACTGGGTCACAGAGACAAAAGACGCCTCAGCCTGATCCAAACGGTCAACGAGCTTTGCAAAGTCAGAGAGCGACCGCGTGAGGCGGTCAATCTTGTAGACAACGATCTGGTCGACCTGTTTACCATCGACCGCCTCCATGAGCCGATGAAGGGCAGGGCGCTCGAGATGACC
>JABDPD010000083.1 GCA_013042895.1 Boseongicola sp.
GTGTGACGTCGGTTTCACGTCGGTGCAACCGTTCTGAGAACTGGCGAAATCGGCAACGAACGGACCGTGCGTTCACAATGGTTAATGAGATTTTGACGGATGGCATCGGAGTTCTTGCGTTGATCACAGTGCGGGTATATGCCCGTAAATATGGACGACGTTGAGTGCATCTGTACGAACTTGCGCGCGGCCGCGCTCGCGGGAACCGATTTTTATGACGCGCGGCTGAGGCCCGCGGGAATGAAAGTGACGATGTTCCGACTTCTGAGGCAAATCCAACGGACTTCCAGTCCCACACTGACCAAACTTGCGGATCGCATGGGTTTGGATCGCAGCACCTTGGGTCGAAATGTCAGGGTGCTTGAGCGGCAGGGCTTGGTCGCCATGTCCATTGCAAAGGATGAGCGAAGCAAAGAGTTGTTTCTGACGACTGAAGGCGTCGCCGCGCTGAACGCGGCGATCCCGCTTTGGGAGCGCGCGCAGGAAGAAATGGCGGCGATTCTTGGCCCCGAGACCGAAAAATTGATTGAGACTTTACGCACGCTTTCGCAAATTTCGCGACCCAACAATGAAAAGGCAGGCGTAAATGACCAGTGAGAACACTTCGAAATGGAACGGTGCAGGTGTCGCGTTAGCCTGTGGCGCTTTAATTCTGCTCTTCTCGCTGGGGATTCGGCACGGGTTCGGGCTTTTCTTGCAACCGATCTCGCTTGAACAGGGCTGGGGACGCGAGACTTTTGCGTTCTCGATCGCGCTGCAAAACCTCGTTTGGGGTGCCGCTCAACCGTTTGCTGGAATGCTGGCAGATCGGTTTGGCGCGAAGGTCATGATCATGACAGGAGGTGTGCTCTATGCATTGGGCCTTTGGCTCATGAGCGTTGTTGCTGGCGAAGCCCTGTTCATTCTCGGGGCGGGAGTATTGATCGGGCTGGGCCTTGCCGGGACGACCATGCCGGTGATTTTTGGGGCGATCAGCAAGCTGGTTGCGCCGGAGCAGCGCTCGATGGCGATGGGGATCACTATGTCGGTGGGGTCGTTCGGTCAGTTTGCATTGCTACCGCTGACACTTGGCGCAATCGGGTTTTTGGAGTGGGACGGCGCGCTTGTTGCGTTAGCCGCTTGCGCGCTTTTTATGGTCCCGCTGGCGCTGGGCATTCGACATACCGAGGCGCCACCAGGGGGCGCTTTGCCGGATACATCGACGATACGCGAGGCCTTGTCCGGGGCATTTGGTAGCCGTGACTTCTGGCTGTTGTCTTTGGGGTTTTTTGCTTGCGGCTTTCAGGTGGTGTTCATCGCCGTGCATCTGCCCGCGTTTCTGGCAGACGAGGGCGTGGACGTTTCGGTTGCAACGGTGGTCTTGGCATTGATCGGATTGGTAAACATTCTGGGCAGCTATCTGGCTGGACTTTGGGGCGGGCGGGTGCGCAAGCCAATGCTGCTGTCGTGGATATATCTTGCCCGGGGAGCCTTGATTGCCGGGTTTGTTCTGATGCCGGTAACGGCAATGTCGGCTTATGTGTTTGGCGCGCTGATGGGCTTGTTCTGGCTTTCAACCGTGCCATTAACGAATGGAACCGTGGCCAGTGTTTGGGGCGTTCGCCATATGTCGATGCTCGGAGGAATCGTGTTTTTTGCTCACCAGTTGGGCTCGTTTGCCGGAGGCTGGATGGGCGGCTGGCTGTATGATCGTACCGGCAATTATGATATGGCTTGGGGTGTCGCGATTGGTCTGAGTTTAATCGCAGCAGCTTTGAATTGGCCGATTTCCGAACGGCCCGAAGGGAAAATGGCATGACGCGAATGGTGCAGTTTATGTATCTTTTGGGCGCGCTGGGCGTTCTGTTGGCGGTGTTCCAGCTCTACTTGTCGCCTGAGATGGTGTATCATCTGGCCAGCTTGCGACTGTGTTAGAAAAAGTTCGGGCCTCGCTCCCCGGGATGAAGGAAGCAAGGCCCGCACGTCAGAAGCGATAGTTTGCTTCGGGCGTGATGCGGTAGACTTTGTCGGCCAG
>JABDPD010000088.1 GCA_013042895.1 Boseongicola sp.
GCCCTGCAACGGCGGCGAAGGTGAAGAAGGCAGCCCTCGAGCTTGGCTATCGCCCAAACCCCATAGCACGCACCATGATCACCGGGAAAAGCCGCATCATCGGTCTGCTTGTGGCTTATCTCGACAATCAGTTCTACCCAATCGCCCTAGAACGCCTCTCTGCAGTCCTCCAAGAGCGCGGCTATCACATCCTTGTTTTTATGGCGAAAAACTCGACGGACGGGGTCGAAGAAATCGTGCAAGAGCTGCTTGACTATCAGGTTGACGGGATCATTGCCGCCAGCGTCGCGGTGAACGGAGACCTAGCCGATCGCTGCGCAGACGCAGGGATCCCGGTTGTACTGTTTAACCGTGGCCAGGACGGCTCGGGCCTGTCCACCGTCACCTCAGCCAACTTCGAAGGTGGCCGTAAAGTTGCTGATTTCCTCGTTTCAGGGGAACACAAGCGGATCGCTCACATCGCAGGTTGGTCGGGGTCCTCTACCGGGCGGGATCGTAGTCGCGGCCTCAAAGAAGGTCTCGCGGATCACGGCCTCGAACCGACCCATGTCATCGACGGCATGTACAATCGAGACACCGCTGCAGAAGCGGCCCGCCAGCTTATGACGCTCTCCGAGCCACCAGACGCCATCTTCGTCGGCAACGACCACATGGCCTTCGCGGTGATGGACGCTATTCGCACCGATATCGGAGCGTCGATCCCGCAGGACGTTTCGATCGTCGGATATGACGATGTTCCGCTTGCTTCTTGGGCCGCATACGATCTGACCACGGTACGCCAGCCGGTGGAGCGCATGGTAGAAGCAACAGTCGAAACGCTCCTTGGCGAAATCAACTCGATCGACCGCCCAGGCCAGAAAACCGCCATAGAAGGACCGCTCATTGTGCGCGGCTCCGCAAAAAAACCAACAGGACCATCGCCATGAAAGGCTTCTCGAACCGCTGGAAAGATTTCCCGGACTATATCATCGGCATCACAAAGGAGATCTGGGAGGACCGCGGTGTCGCGACCCTCAATCACTATTATTCCAACGATATTCCGGTCCGCTCTCCTATGGGCATTCAACGGGGTAACGTCGCCGTCAAAGCCGCAACCATGGCGACGATCAACGAGTTTCCTGACCGCGAATTGCTTGGCGAGGATGTAATCTATTCGGACGATCCCGAACACGGTCTGTTGTCATCTCACCGCCTTTTGACCAAGGCAACACATACCCGAGACGGCCAGTTCGGCCCCGCCACCGGTAAGCATTGGGTGGTGCGTGTCATCGCCGATTGCGCCGCGAAGAACGACACGATCTATGACGAATGGCTGGTGCGCGACTACGGCGGAATCGTCCGCCAGCTTGGCATGAACCCACGCGATTACGCCGCAGGCTTGATCGAAGCCGAAGGCGGGCCAACTTCGGCCATCAGACCGTTCACGCCGGACGCGGATGTCGAGGGCGACTACAAAGGGCGCGGCAATGACAACGAGTGGGGCGCTGCCTACGCCAATTCCCTTAACCGCATAATGGACCACGACTTCTACCATATCCTCGCCGATTGGGACCGCGCAGCTATTGGGGAGTACCCTGGCGCCCAGACGGCCTATGGGCGCGACGAGATGGTGAAGTTCTGGGTTGGCTTGCGCTCGTCCTTTCCGAACGCAAAATTCACTATTCACCACCAGATCGGCATGGACGCAGACATGCTTAGCCCACGGGCCGCGATCCGCTGGTCGCTTGACGGCCTCCATGAGGGATGGGGCGCATTTGGCAAGCCAACGGGGGCAAACGTTCACGTCTTCGGAATGAGCCACGCCGAGTTTGGCCCTTGGGGACTGCGCCGCGAGTTTGCGCTTTATGACGAAGTTGCGATCTGGAAGCAGATCCTTTTGGCTGGGCCGTGAGGCGCGAGACAGTATTTTGCGCCGCCTTCGCCGGCGCGAGGGGTAGGGGGTCAGGCCCCTCTTGGCCGTTGGCCAATTCACCCCGGGGATATTTACGCCAGGAAGAACGGCAATTGGTCGTCTGACTGGCAGGACACAAGGAAAGACCGAATGACATCCAACGTTCAGATCGTACGCTATGGCGAGTTGCAGCCCTGCAAAACGGCCTTCATCGACGCCCACACGCCCGGGTCGGATCAAAAGGAAAACTTCACGATTATTGGTGGTGGTGTTTCTGAAAGTCCGGACCAGCACGTCCATATTGCCGATCCCATCGGCTTTAACATTGGCGCTGCCGGTCAGCCACCAAAGTGTCGGAATTCGCTTCATTCGCATCGCACAGCCGAAGTGTTTTTCGTGGCCAAAGGCCGTTGGCGTTTTTTCTGGGGACGCTGGGGGGATGCCGGCGAGGTTACCTTGGAGGAAGGTGATATCTTTAACATTCCGACTGGCATTTTCCGTGGTTTTGAGAACATCGGGACCGATTACGGGATGATCATGGCTGTTCTTGGCGGTGATGATGCCGGCGGCGGCGTGATCTGGGCGCCTCAGGTGATCACCGACGCGACTGATCACGGGTTGGTCCTTTCTGAGAAGGGCAAGCTCTATGATACCAAGAAGGGCCAAGCCTTGCCGGAAGGTGTGAAACCGATGCCGCTTTTGACAGACGAGGAGCTTGCCAAATTCCCCGAACCCACGACGCTCGATGTCGTGCCTCGCTATGTTGCTCGGTATTGGGACATGATGGCGCTGGCGGACAAGCAGCCTGCGAAAGTGATCGGCATAGACGCCATGCTGCGCGACAAGCCCGGCTTTGAGGTCGAGTTCCTCACGCGCGGTTCAATCCCGGATGAACCCTACAAAGTAGACGCCAACGAGGTCCTGATGCCCGTGCGCGGCCACTGGAATGCCGATGTCGACGGTGAGACGAATATTCTTGCTCCGGGCGATACATGCCTGGTGAAGCCGGGTTCCCACCTTCGGCTTGCCCCTTCGATGACAGGTGAAAGCAGCCTGTATCGCATCCGTGCGACGCAAGACCCGGCAGGTCTCACATGGACACCCTAGTCTTTGACGGCCACAACGATGTGCTGTCCCGCATTTGGTGCGGGATGGTGGATCCGGTTTCGGAATTCGCCGGGACAAACGGTCATGTGAACGTGCCCAACTGTGCGAAAGGTGGAATGAAGGGCGGCTTTTTCGCGATCTACTCGCCCATGAACCGGGCTGTTTTTGATTTCTCTAATTTCGATCCGGCGATGTTCGATATGCCCATGCCGCAGTTGATGGACGAGGGGCTTGCCCTTACGGCCGCCATCGGACAAGCGGCCATTGCACGCAAGTTGCACGACGCTGGTCAGATCGAGATTGTCACCGACGCACCCTCTCTTGCGCGCGCATTCATGGCCGATCCGATCGCCTGCATTCTTCATCTTGAAGGCGCAGATTGTATCGGGCCAGACCTGCTGGCGCTTGATGCGCTTTATGCTCTGGGCCTTCGGTCCCTTGGCATTGTTTGGTCGCGCCCAACCATTTTTGGCGACGGTGTTCCTTTTGGACTTGGCCGCGACGGCGACACGGGGCCGGGCCTCACGGATGACGGCAAGCGCCTTGTTGCCCGCTGCAAAGAACTGGGCATCGTTGTAGATACCTCTCATCTAACGATGAAAGGCTTCTGGGACGTGGCCGAAGCCGGTGTCCCGCTGGTGGCCACGCACTCCAACGCTTGCGCCGTTCTGAACACGACGCGCAATCTGACCGACGACCAGCTGCGGCTGATCGGCGAAACCGGCGGTATAGCCGGTCTGAACTTCGGCACCATTTTCCTGACCGTCGAGGCCTGGAAAACCGGTAAGGCGCCCTTGGACGCCTGTATCAAACACCTCGCCCATATGGTCGAGATCGCGGGCGAGGATCACGTCGCCATTGGGTCCGACTTTGACGGCGCGCCCTTGCCGGACGGCATGAATTCCGCCGCTGACCTGCCCAAGCTGGTGCAAGCCATGACTGACGCCGGGTTCGGCCAAACCCTGATCGCCAAGATCACGCATGAGAACTGGCTTGCACATCTTGGACGCCACTTTGACAATAAAACGTAACGAAACCCTAAATAGGCGCACGGTCGCACCGACGTGATACCGACGTCAAACCGACGCGATACCGACACGCCAAAAACCCGAACGGAGCCCGCCCATGACCATCTTGTCCACCCACGTTGGAAGCCTTCCGCGAAGCCAGGAAGTCGTCGATCAAATCTTCGCACGTGAGCGTAAAGAACCCTATGATACCAACACCTTCGATCAAATCATGACCGATCACGTCGACATGCTCGTGCGCCGCCAGAAAGAGGCCGGGATCGACATTGTCAGCGATGGCGAGACCTCGAAAATTTCCTACGCCACTTACGTTAAGGATCGCTACACAGGCTTTGACGGAGATAGCCCAAGAAACGCACCCGCAGACTTAAAATTGTATCCTTCTTTTCTCGAACGCCTCGCAAACGATGGAGGCACGCCGAAGTACGCGCGGCCCATGTGCGTCGGCGAAGTGACGTCGAAAGGGCAGGGTG
>JABDPD010000100.1 GCA_013042895.1 Boseongicola sp.
CAACTACATGGTGGGACTGCCGCGAGACATTATTGAGAATGCCAAGGTTGATGGAGCGACGGATTTTCAGATCTTCACGAAGATCATCCTCCCTCTGTCGTTCCCAGCCTTGGCAAGCTTCGCGATCTTCCAGTTCCTGTGGACTTGGAATGACCTCCTGGTGGCGAAAGTGTTCCTCATTGATGCGACTGGTTCTACGACAGTGATGACGAACCAGATCGTCGAACTTCTGGGAACGCGCGGCGGAAACTGGGAAATCCTGGCGACGGCGGCCTTCGTGTCGATCTCGGTCCCTTTGGTGGTGTTCTTTGCAATGCAGCGGTATCTGGTGCGCGGTCTTCTGGCCGGTTCTGTGAAGTAAGGTAGGTTCAGATGGCTTTTCTTGACCCTTTTGTTGCGGACGACACTTTGCTCGAATCGGACCCAGACTGGTGGCGTGGAGCGGTAATCTATCAGATTTACCCGCGCTCGTTCCAGGACAGCAATGATGATGGCATCGGCGATTTGTCGGGCATTATCCATCGCTTGCCACATGTGGCGTCTCTTGGTGTGGATGCGATCTGGATTTCGCCGTTCTTTACATCTCCGATGCTTGATTTCGGCTACGATGTGTCGAACTACCGAGACGTAGATCCGATGTTTGGCTCGCTTGGTGATTTCGACGCACTTGTAACGCGGGCTCATGAGCTTGGGATCAAGGTGATAATCGACCTTGTTCTGAGCCATACCTCAGATCAACACCCTTGGTTTCAAGAAAGCCGTTCAAGCCGGGACAATCCGAAGGCGGATTGGTTCGTCTGGGCTGACGCAAAGCCTGATGGTTCACCACCTAACAACTGGTTGTCGATCTTTGGCGGATCAGCCTGGGAGTGGGATGGTCAGCGGATGCAGTACTTCCTGCATAACTTTTTGACTCAGCAGCCGGATTTGAATTTCCACAATCCAGAGGTGCGTTCAGAATTGTTGGAAGTAACGCGGTTCTGGTTGGAGCGCGGTGTGGACGGCTTCCGTCTCGACACGGTTAACTTCTATTTCCACGATGATCAGCTACGCGATAATCCGGCTCTGCCGATGGATGAACGCTCGGACAAGATCGCGCCTTCGGTCAATCCGTATAACTTCCAGGATCATCTTTACGACAAGTCGCGGCCCGATAATCTTGAGTTCCTGAAAGCCTTCCGTGCAGTTCTGGACGAGTTCCCTGCGGCAACGTCGGTTGGTGAGGTTGGTGACGCGCAGCGAGGCAATGAGATCCAAGCGTCTTACACGTCGGGCGGTGACAAAATCCACATGGCCTATGACTTTGATCTTCTGTCCAACGCATTCCCGACCGGCACGCGTATTGCGGAGATTATGGAAAAGGCGAACTCCAGCGATGATGGCTGGGGCTGTTGGGCCTATTCGAACCACGACGTGGTGCGTCACACGTCTCGTTGGAACCTCGGAGCAGAGGCGCATCGCGTTTATGCGGCGCTCTTGTTGTCTCTTCGCGGATCGGCCTGTCTATATCAGGGCGAGGAACTTGGTCTGACGGAGGCCTACGTGCCGTTTGACGAACTTCAGGATCCTTACGGCAAGCGTTTCTGGCCTAAGTTTAAGGGCCGCGATGGCTGTCGCACGCCGATCCCTTGGAGCTCGGACCGTGTGCACGGAGGCTTCTCGGACGGGCATCCTTGGTTGCCGGTCGCAATGGAGCACGTTCAGCAGGCCGCTGATATGCAGGATGCTTCGGATAGTTCGATGCTGAATTTTTACCGCGATCTCATCGCTTTCCGCAAAGGCCACCCGGCCTTGTTGAAGGGCGAATTTGAGCTCGTGGAAGCGCGTGACGATTACATCTCGTTTGAGCGGCGCTATGGCAATGTTCGCCTTTTCTGCGCCTTTAACCTGTCGGCGGAAGGCACGGATGTGACGCTTCCTGAAGGCAGTTGGACAATCGAAGCAAACGCACCTTTTACTGCGGCCGAACAGGGCGTGGATGGGGACACGAAATTACCACCGTGGCAGGCACTGTTCGCCACGGCTTAAGGGATAAAAGAGGGAGGGTACTATGGCTGATCTTCTGCTGACAGACGTCGCCAAGTCATACGGAAGCGTTGATGTTTTGAAACACATCAATCTCGACATCAAGAGGGGCGAATTGATCGTCTTTGTTGGCCCGTCGGGCTGTGGCAAGTCGACCTTGCTGCGCATGATCGCAGGTCTAGAGAGCATCACCGGAGGTGAGCTTCAAATCGACGGTCAGGTTGTCAATAACGTGCCACCAAGCGAACGTGGTATTGCGATGGTGTTCCAGTCTTATGCGCTTTACCCGCATATGACGGTGCGTGAGAATATGCAGTTTGCGCTTAAAATCGCCAAGAAGAGCCCCGAAGAGATCGCTGAACGAGTTGAGAAATCTGCAAAGATTTTGCAGCTGCATAACTTGCTGGATCGTCTCCCTAAGGAGCTTTCAGGAGGTCAGCGTCAGCGCGTTGCGATTGGCCGCTCGATTGTGCGGGACCCGAAGGTTTATCTCTTTGATGAACCGCTATCGAACCTTGATGCGGCTTTGCGTGTTGCTACGCGGATCGAGATTGCTCAGCTGAAAGAGGCGATGCCTGACTCGACAATGGTTTATGTGACACACGATCAGGTCGAGGCCATGACTTTGGCCAGCCGGATTGTGGTTCTGGCCGGTGGCGGCATTGCCCAGGTGGGTAGCCCGCTTGACCTTTATGAGCGCCCCGAGAACGAATTTGTGGCTCAATTCATTGGCTCGCCTGCGATGAACCTGTTGCCTGGAAAGATCACGGGAACAGGGGAGCAAACCACAGTTGAGGTCGATGGCGGTGGCGTTGCGGTGTCCAATTACCCTTCTTTGCCAGAAGACATGGGCAAGGCGGTGAACATCGGTGTTCGCCCTGAGGATTTTGTGGCGACACATGGCGATCAGCAGCGCATCTACCGCGGCAAGGTCAACATCACAGAAGCGCTTGGCGAAGTAACGCTGCTCTACTTCGAACCACAAGGTGAGAACGATCCGGTGATTGGCAAGCTTGGAGGGATTCACAAGAACCTGCGCGGGAACGAAGTCGACATGACGGCGGATCCGTCGAAAGTTCATGTGTTCATGAACACGCAATCGCTGTTGTACCGCGACAAAGAAATCAAGCATATCGCGACTAAGGCGCACTAGTTCGCGATCTGTTTCCCGGTTGTACGGGCCCCGCATTTATTGCGGGGCCTTTTTCGTTGCGGCGCAGCTGGTTACTCCAAACCAAGGAGACTGCGCCAGTCATGCGTAGGCGCATAGCCGAGAAGCCGGCGAGCTTTCTCGTTGGAATAGAAAGTTGCACGCGGAGCGATCTCGCCGCGAATTTCAACATTCGGGTAGAACTCGGCGATCAGCTCATCGCTTGTGCGATTGACAGAATGTTCCGTGCTGGACACATTGAAAACCTCGTAACCGAGACCGTTGGTTGCAAGGGCGCAGTCGATGAAGTGGCCCAGGTCTGCCGTGTCGATATAGCTGAAGATATTGCGCTCACGGCTAGCGGGATTGGCGACGAAGCTGGGGAATAGGTCGGCGTACTCTTCTGGGGCAATGACGTTATTGAGGCGCATTCCGTAGATGTCGATGCCAGAGCGACGCTGAAAGGACTTGGCGGTCACCTCATTTGCGACCTTCGACATTGCGTAGCTGTCTTCTGGCAAAGTGGCGTGTTCTTCGTCGACGGGAAGATAATCTGGCTTGCGCTGACCGTCTGAAAAGCAAATGCCATAAGTGGTTTCCGAAGAGGCGTATATTACCTTTCTCACGCCATCTCGAAGCGCGGCGTCGATGACATTGTAGGTGCCAATTGTGTTCACACGGTAGCATTCGTTGTCCGGCACAATCATTATGCGCGCAATGGCGGCCAGATGGATGACGGCGTCAAAGCCGGGCATGCCTTTGCCAGTACCGAGTTCGTCAAAATCAGCGTAAGAGCGCATCGCGTCATACATGTGACCTGAATTTGTGATATCTGCGATACGGTTAAAAACTCCGGGAACCTCACAAGGGAGCAGATCGACGTTGAGGACACGATGACCTTGCTCGATCAAATGTGCGATGACGTGGCGTCCCGCTTTTCCGGATCCTCCGGTGACAAGAATGCGCATTTCTAACTTCCTTTTTGAATTCATCGGATTCTAGCCGTAGCGCCGAAAGGCGTCGAGGTTTATTGGCATTGCATCGCGGACCGGTATGGAGTGTTTTGGCACAAAACACCTTTTAGGAGATCGCTCATGCCCGTGCCAGTCAACACGATCAAATCCGGCCTTAAGGACGGCAAGCGTCAAATGGGGCTTTGGATTGCGCTTGGTCATCCAACGTCGGCTGAGATTGCCTCGAAAGCAGGGTTTGATTTCTGTCTGATTGACGGAGAGCACGCCCCAAATGACATTCCCTTGGTGCTGGATCAGGTACGCGCCATTGGGTGTGGTACAGCGGCTGCAGCTGCCCGTGTGCCGGTGGGTGAGACGTGGATCATCAAACAGTATCTGGACCTTGGCATTCAAACGCTGGTGGTCCCGATGATTGATACCCCTCAACAGGCGCATGATACGGTCCGGGCGACGCGCTATCCGCCAGAGGGCAATCGCGGCGTGGGCGCGGCTATGGCGCGGGCATCGAACTTCGGTGAGATCGGGGATGTCACAACAACCGCGAACGGTGAGATCTGTCTCTTTGTGCAGACAGAGAGCAAGAAATCGGTCGAGAATATCAATGAGATTGCAAATATTGATGGTGTGGACGGCGTCTTCATCGGGCCAGCGGATTTGGCGGCGGACATGGGGTTGCCCGGACAGACTGGCCATCCGGATGTTCAGGCCTCGGTAAAACATTGTTTCGAGCGCATCCACGCGGCAGGCAAGAAGGTAGGGATCATTGCTTTCGACGAGGCGCAGGTGCGCGCATATGTTGAAAACGGGGCGGATTTTGTGGCTGTGGGCGGAGATACCTCGCTTTTGGGCAAGGCAATCCGGGATGCCGCGGCCTTTGCGGACGAACTTCGCGACCTCTAGCGCGCAAAATATAGCCTGAATTTGGAGCAGGGACACAAATAGGGCTTTTCGAGCGGTCCAACCCATGCGATAGGCGACTGCCAAACGAACCCTCCCGAGGAGTGACCCCATGGAGATTCGCGAGGCCCTGACC
>JABDPD010000106.1 GCA_013042895.1 Boseongicola sp.
GTGTCGGGACGTCTGGCATGAAGTCGTTGCGCTC
The DNA here is from genome assembly GCA_013042895.1 of Boseongicola sp. Classification (GTDB taxonomy): domain Bacteria; phylum Pseudomonadota; class Alphaproteobacteria; order Rhodobacterales; family Rhodobacteraceae; genus Boseongicola. The sequence goes on from JABDPD010000106.1 coordinate 35, forward strand.
GAGATCGAAGACGCCGAGGATTTTGACGTTTCCGGCTTCGCGCGCACGAAACGCATCGGACAGGTTGTTGACCCCGCCGAGGACTTCGCCTGCGATCACGGCTTTCATTGCGCCTGCGCCGCCTGCGTTGTTCGGGATATAGGCAAGTTTTACGCCTGCGGCTTTTTCAAGCTGAAGCGCTGCGATGTGGTGGCCCACGAACAGACCGGCGCCCGAGAAGGTCAAGCCGCCGGGGTTAGCCGTCGCATAGTCGATGACGTCCTGCATCGAGTTAAACTCGCTGTCTGCGGCCACGACGAATACGGCAGGATCAGCGCCCCAGTTTGCGATGGGCTCAAAACTGTCGGCACCGTATTCGACGCCGCCTTCAATCGACTGTGCGATGAAGTGTGGGATGTTGTAAGCGCCCAGTGTGTAGCCGTCGGCCTCGGCTTGCGTCGCAAACCAGTTCCAGCCAACGCGGCCACCGGCACCGGGCTTGTTAATAATAGCAATGGGCATGCCAAGCGCATCTTCATTGCCAGCCGTCATCGTCACGATGCGCGCCTGAAAGTCAGTTGCACCGCCAGCGCCGTAGCTGACCATCATCATGATCGGACGTTCGGGGAAATTATCGTGACCATCGGCTTTTGCGCCTGCGGTCATCGTCATCAGCGCCATTGCGGCGGCTGCTACAAGTTTCTTCATGGGTTTCTCCTCCCTTGGGTTGTTCTGCCGCTTTTGCGGTTCAGAAAAATATCTCTCGCGGTGTGAACACGTTCAAAAGCCCCGCAAAGAGACCGTACATGACCGCCAGGAACCCGGCGGTGATGGCTGCGCGCTTGATCCAGGACTTTGCCTCGTTGTGAGGGGCCGGATCGTAAAGCGACAAAAGAATGAAAAAGACGATTGTGGAGGCTGTATAGAACCCAAGGCCCTTGGCCGCCCAATAGACAAAGACCAACGCCACGACGAGACCCGGCAGGATGTTCATCATCGCCTGTCGGTTCAGGCCGTTGCCGACCTTGGTGCGCCCCAAGACAGCCTTACCAAAAGTCCAGAGTGCGAGTACGACAAAGACAGTCGAGATCAGCCGTGGGAACAGAAAGGCAGCCGCGGGTTCCTGCGTGTAACTGATGACGGCTACAGTTATCCCGACCGCCGCGACGAGGCCACTGGCTATGATGTGCTGGACGCGGGGAAGATCGGTCATGACAGCGCCTCTTCCTTTTTCTCAGCGTCGTCGATCGTGGTGTAGCGACGGCTGCGAAGTTCCATCCACGCCGAATATCCGACCGAGGCAACGACGATGGTGATCAGCGTGAGATTCAGCGGTCCGGTGAAGAAGTACTGGCCGACGCTGGATGTGGCATTTGCGATCATGCTGCCCTGGGTGAAATTGGCTTCTGCAATTGGTCCGAGGATCAGGCCAAGCACCAAAGGTGCGGCAGACAATCCGAAGCGCTCAAGGAAATACATTCCCGTGCCGAGCGCCATCATCACATAGACGTCGCCCATTGAGTTTTGGACGGAGTAGCTTCCGAAGACTGCCAATCCGAGGACAACAGCGGCCATCACGGCATTGGGCACCTGCGCAACGCGCGCGGCAAGTCCCGCCACGTAGAGCCCGAAGATGCACATCAGGATTTGACCGATCAGCATCGAGTTGATGAACGTCCAGGCAACGTCCGGGTAATTGTCAAAAAGGTCGCTGCCGGGGAAGATGCCGTGGATCAGGAGACCTCCGAGGAGCACTGCGGCGGTTGGTGAGCCAGGGATCGAGAGCGTCAGCAGAGGCACGAGTGACGGGCCGACCATCGCGTTGTTCGCGCTTTCGGCGGCAATGACACCTTCACTGTGGCCGGTGCCGAATTTGTCACGCTCGGGGCTCATCTTCTTGGATTGGTCATAGGCGACGAGGCCTGCAATTTGTCCGCCGACGCCGGGGATCAAACCGATGATCGAGCCAGTCAGCGTTCCGATTGTGAGCGCTCGGCTTCGGCGGAAGACTTCTCGAAACGCATCTTTGATGGGGTGTTTTTCGACCGTCAGCACTTCTGCATCGAGGGACTGACGCCCTTTTGCGAACATCGTGATGACCTGCGGGATCGCGAAGAGGCCGATCAAGGCCGGAATGACATTTATGCCGCCGGAGACACTGGAGTGGAAGATAAAGCGCTGAGCGCCCATTATGTCGTCAAAGCCGATGGTCGCGAGCCAAAGGCCGATGCAGCCGGACAAGAGCCCCTTTACGACCGAGCTTGAATCAAGCGAGCCAATCACTGTCACACCCAAGATCGCCAACCAGAACAAGTGTGACGGGCCAAAAGCCAGCGCCCATTGGGCGAGCATGGGCGTGAGGAAGATCAAAAGGAACACGCCAAAGACGCCGCCAATCGCCGAGGCGATGAACGAAAGCTGCAACGCCTTTGCGCCGTGGCCCTGTTGCGCCATTGTGTGACCG
>JABDPD010000110.1 GCA_013042895.1 Boseongicola sp.
CCCCTCGCTCGTGTTCAGCCGGGCGACACCTCGCACAATGTCCTCAACCCATGGTCCGCCCGCGTTCACAATCGCCCGTGCCAAATGCGTATGCCGACCTCCGGTCATCAGATCGAGCGTCTCAATCCGCCACAAATCGTCCTCTCGCTCCGCCGACAAAACCCGTGTGCGAACCAAAACCGTCGCCCCGCGCTCGGCGGCGTCCCTTGCATTCAATGCGACCAAACGAGCATCTTCGACCCAGCAGTCCGAATACTCAAAAGCCTTCTCGAACTTGTCATCCAAGGCGTCGCCCACAGGATCGCGCTTCAGCTTGACTGTCTTGGTCCCCGGCAAAATCTCCCGGCCGCCCAGATTGTCATAAGCAAACAAGCCTAGCCGGATCATCCATCCTGGCCGCCGACCGCGCATCCATGGCATGAAGATGTTCAAGAGCTTCGAAGCCGGCGTCGAACTCTCGAACCGCATGTCCTTGTGATAGGGCAACACAAACCGCATCGGCCATGAAATATGCGGCATGGCTTTCAAAAGCGTCTCGCGTTCAATCAAGGCCTTTTTGACCAGATCGACCTCGAAATACTCAAGATACCGCAAACCACCATGGAACAATTTAGTGGACGCCGAGGACGTTGCTGACGCCAAATCATTCATTTCAGCCAGCGTCACTTGAAGCCCGCGCCCTTGCGCATCCCGCGCGATGCCGGTCCCGTTGATACCGCCACCAATTACAAACAAGTCCACAGCACGATCGGCCACGACGCATTTCCTTTAACGCTTGTTGGTTCGAAGAACTCTTTTGCCGGCTGCACTCTCTCAGAAACCGGGTCCAGTCACAACGGCGCTTTGATACCGCAAACATAGGTAGTGCAAATCGACAAGTTGGCGCATCTCGGGAAGACGGCGGACCAAGCGAACCAAACGCACCAGATAATGGGGTAAACCGAGCAAAGCTCCGACCAACTAATTCCCCAATTCAGAAAGCAAGCAGAGATGATGACGAAACGCATTGTTTCCGGACACATAGCTCCTTGTCTGACAAAAATGCTCATGATAACTTCACCGCGTTTGTAACAAGTGTGGGGGAAAAATCATGCTTAAACCTATCCTCGTGGCGGCGATTGCCACGGCGGCGCTGGCGACGAGTGCCAGTGCCGCAACGCTAAACGGCTTTTTCAGTGTCACGGCAGTGAACGCCGTCAATCTGGACAGCAACGAATCCAAGGCAACGATCGAAAACGCCGAGGCGGCTTACGATGCCATGATCGGGACTGAATATGTGAACCCACGTGATGACTTCACATACGAAGGCGATCTGAGCTTCGGAACCTCCGACGGCACCGACGCAACCACAATCAGCGATTGGCTCGCAACAGGTGGCGGAGATGTCCAGGGGCTCGATTCCGAGTTTGGAGGTCTTCAGCTCAGCAAGCCTGACATCGGCAAAGGAACAGCGACAACGACGTTCTTTTTGTTCACAACAATCCTGAACATGGTTGGCGATTTCGTCATCGACCATGACGACGGCATAGCGGTTGGTGACGACGGTGTCCGCATCGGTCGCAATGACGGCCCGACCGTTGAAAGGACCACAAAAGTCTTCGGCTTTGACGGCGGCGAATTCAGCTTGCTCTACGTTGCGACCAATGGTGATCCATCGGTTCTGCGCGTGAACGGCGATCTTGCGCCAATTCCACTTCCGGCAACTCTGCCGCTGCTCCTCGTGGGCATGGGTGGTCTCGCGATGATGCGTCGCAAGCACGTCTAATTCTTGAGCAGAAACTCACACTGAGATGGGCCGTCCCAATGGGGCGGCCCTTTCTTGTTTTGCCCTGCCAGCCCCTTGACCTATCATTCTTGGTGTATTGGACTCGGGGACTTCGTTCATGCTTCGCTTCGCTCTGACCTTGCTTCTGACACTGTGTGCCACATCGATATGGGCGCAAGACCGGCGCATCAGCCACTGCATCGCCATCGCCAACGCGGATCCGGGGATTGAATTTGTCCACAAAGCCAGCTGGCAAGCCCCGCTGGTCGATGAATTCACCGTCCGCCTGACCTACATCGACCACTCGATGTTTCTTCTGCAAACCTCCGGCGGCCTCAACGCCGTGACTGACTACAACGGCTTCATCGGCGCGGTGTCCAAGGTTCCCGATATCGTCACAATGAACAACGCACACGGCACTCATTGGACGGCCTTCCCCAACCCCGACATTCCACACATCCTTGAAGGCTGGCGTCAAGAAGGCGTGCCAGCCGACTACAACCTCGACCTTGGCGAAATGCTTGTGCGCAATGTGACCACCGACATCCGGGATCGCTTCGATTCAATCGTACGAGTGAAGGATGGAAACTCAATCTTCGTGTTCGAAGTCGGTGGCCTTTGCATCGGACATCTCGGGCACCTCCATCATGAACCAAGCGAACAACAGTACGCCGCTCTCGGACGTCTAGACGTCGTTATGGCCGCAGTTGACGGGGGCCTCACGGTCGACACACCAACCATGATCCGCATCGTAAGCCGGCTGAAGTCATCAATCGTGCTCCCAATGCACTGGTTCTCACGCCAGTCGCTTGAGGTCTTCCTTGCCGGAGTTAGCAACGACTTCGCAATCGACCGCACCGGAGAAACCTCGCTCGAAGTATCGCTCCGCACACTACCGAGCCGCCCATCGGTCGTCGTACTTGAGCCTCGCTTCCTCACAATGGATGATTGACCCTTCTCCCTCGAAAGCCCAACGTCCGCTCATGTTGAACGCCTTTACGCAAGACACCGCTTCGGCCCTCAAGGCAGCCCTCCCGGACCTACCCCTCAAGGCAGCCGATCAGCGCTACCTTGAAGAGCCTCGCGGTAAATGGGCGGGTCTGCCCACCTATGTGGCGGCGCCTCGCACCACAGAAGACGTCGCCGCGATCGTCCGCTTCGCCAATACCCACATGTTCGGCCTGCAACCCTATGGAGGCGGCACCGGCCTCGTTGGCGGGCAACTCACCACCAAGGGCCCCGAACCGCTCATTCTATCCATGGAAAACATGACCGCCATCCGCGCGATCCATCTTTCCGAAAACGCTCTCATCGCTGAAGCCGGGGTGACACTAGAAACTATTCACACCGCCGCTGCCGAGATTAATCGTTTGTTCCCCCTCACCTACGGCAGCAAAGGCACCGCACAAATCGGCGCGGGTCTCGCGGTGAATTCAGGAGGCCTAAACGTTCTGCGCTACGGAATGGCCCGCGACCTTTGTCTCGGCATCGAAGCCGTGCTTCCAAACGGAGATGTCCTTCACGGTCTGAAGCGCCTCCGCAAAGACAACACAGGCTATGACCTGCGCCACCTCCTCATCGGCTCTGAAGGGACGCTCGGTGTCATAACCGCAGCCGC
>JABDPD010000114.1 GCA_013042895.1 Boseongicola sp.
GTGTCGCGGTCTCGTAAAACTCCTTGTAGAATTCCAGAGCTTCGACGGACTCTGCGGAGTTCACAGCACCTTCCATATCATAGGAGCCTGGCGAGTTTTCGTATTTGAAGCCCCAAGGGTAGAGCGCCGAGGTGACACCCATTGTGATCCCTTCAGAGCCCCGTTCCGTAAAGATGGCAGCGCCATACACCGTCTTGCCGTCGATCTCGCGTTCCTGGAAGAACTGCGCGATTTGCAGCATTTCTTTTTGCGATTGTGGTTCGCCAAGATCATCACCTGTGGCCGCCTTGTATGCCGCCTGGATGTCTTCGCGCTCAAACCAGTCCTTGCGATAGAACCAACCGTTAGCATCGCCCATGGCAGGCAAGGCGTAGTAGTTTGGCGTACCTTTTGGCCATGTCGAATAGGCGTAAACAGTTGCGGGTGCGAAGTCGTCCATCGAGATGCCTTCGCTATCGAAGAAAGCGTTCAGCTTCACATAGTGGCCATTCTCTGCGCCGCCGCCAATCCACTGACTATCGCCAATCAGCAAATCGCAAAGCTTCCCGCCAGAGTTTAGCTCATTGAGCATCCTGTCGGCAAAGTTTGGCCAAGGCACAAACTCGAAGTTCATTGTGTGGCCCGATTGAGCTTCGAATTCTTTGGATAGTTCAACAAGTGCGTTTGCCGGATCCCATGCCGCCCAACAGAGCGTTAGATCTTCTGCATAAGCTGTCGACGCAGCACCCGTTGCCGCAATTGCAATGGCACTAGCCGACGCTAGTTTCACATATGACATTTAATCCTCCCGATTTGGTTGCCGCATTTTCATTTTGCGAATCGCAGCGTGCTTTGAGGCTATATGAGGTACGCACCTCAAGTCTATATATTTTTGAGGTGCGTACCTCAGAATATAATTTCACCTATTGTTTTCATATATATAAGTGAATTTTCACTGCTGCTTCCAGTAAGCGCAGACCTGCGTTATTTCTCCACGGGCGACGCGAAAGTGGGAAGTGTTGCAAGCTAAGCGCCTCGCCTTCGGAAAGCTGAACACTAGAACAATCGTCTGTACTGGGTTCAAGTTCTCTGGATATTTGGGTGACCTATTGTGTTCGCTCTGGGCTCTGAGCAGTCATTCTCTGCACACCGCCGGAACGACCGGTATGTGGGACGAAATCGACATTACAGCGGCTGCGCCAATGGTTGCTTTCACAGGCTTAGATCGGAAACTTACCCGTCATGCTTTCCAGCACGCCGTCGCGTCGTATGACCTTGTGCCAGAGCGCACCTGCGACGTGGGTCGCGATCAGGACTGGCAGGACGGCCAGTGCGGCTTCGTGGATAGCGATTGTCGCGTTAATAAACCAATCGCCCAGAACCGCCGATCTATAGGCAAACGCAATCGCGAGACCTGAGCCGACAATCGTGAAGACCGATCCATAGAGCCCGTAATGAACCGTGCGAGAGGCCGCGTGCTCCCATTTCGGGGCCGCTTGAGGCAAGCGCGTCGCGCCAGCTACCATCTGCGTCCAGAACAGTCGGAACAAAAAGAACAGCCCCATGCCGGATGCAAAGACGACCTCGAATTGCCACAGCGCCGGGTCTGCCAGCTGATCAACGTTATCGAGACCTTTGAGATAACCGTAGCCGATCAGCAGGATGGAGATCCAATGGATGCCTCGTGTGACAAAGCCATGCGGTTTGGCGGTGGCTTTGAGGGTCGGTTCAGATGCGGATGTCATCGGGCTGGCCTTTCTTGTGCGTCAGTTCAAACGGTCGCGTCAGCGTCAACTGGGGCGTCAGTTTCAACTGGAGCGTCAGCTGCGTGCGCAAAGAAGGGGCTCGCAATTATCGTCACCCCTATGGCGACCAGCGCAAAAAGCGCCAGCGTGCCAACAAAGGCAAAGCCGAGCCCTGCCAAGACGACAGCGGCAGTGAACAGAACGGCGTTGGACATCGCCGAAGTCAGGGTGTTGATTAGGTTGGTCATTTGGTGTCTCCAGTTTCATCTTTTGTTTCGATGATCTGGATATGGAGACGGCGTTGTACACGCGCCTGACGAAATTCCTACATTTTTGTAAAAACTAACGAGACGCGCAGCCCCTGAGGCATGTTCTGCTCCAGCTCTAGACGCGCCTGATGCCTGTCAGCGACAGCGCGGACCAGCGCAAGGCCCAAGCCCGAACCTTGGGTGCTGCGGGCGGCATCCAGACGGACCATTGGTTTGATAATCTCGCCAAACTCCGCGGGATCCACGCCTGCGCCATTGTCCGCGACACCCAGTTGTTCGCCATGGGCAAACAGGGTGATCTGGTCGCCGCCATGCACAATTGAATTCTGAAGAAGGTTGGCCATGGCCTGTATCAGCATCCCGCGATCCCCCTCGATGTCAGCAGTTGCCCCAATGTCGAGCAAAAGGGTCTTGCCGGCATCCTCAACGACCGCACCAAAGATCTCGGCCAAGTCCTCCGCCATGGCATCAAGCGCTACGCGTTCAAATCCTCCGCGGCCCTGTGCGGCCTCAATCCGGGCCACCCGCATGATCGTGTCAAAGATGCCAGATAGCCTGCTGGCCTCCAACAGCGCGGCACTGCGCTCTTCGCCATCTGGCAACATTTCCAACTGCGCACGCAGGCGCGACAGCGGGGTCCGCAGGTCGTGAGCGATGCTGGCGCTTAGATGACGGGTTTGGGTGACAAGACGTTCGATCTCTGCGGCGGTTTGGTCGAGGTTTTGGGCGATGTCATCTAGATCATCCCTCAGTTTTGGCGGGTTGGTACGGGCGGTCAGGTCGCCGTCGGCCAAACGCCCCAAGGTCGCATTGATCCGCATCAGCCGCCGCTGCGCCAAAAGACCTGCCCACAGCCCGATGGTGAGGGTGATAGCAATCACAAGGCCCGCTGTTGTCCAGAGGATCTGTTGCTGCAATTCGCGTGCGTCGGCGCTGTCTTCGATGGGAACACCGACCAAGACGGGCACACCATCACGGTCCTCGGTCACAAGGACGCGCCATTTATCGGACCTCAACAGATCGTCTTCCAAAGAGACAGTACCGCCACCACGGGAAGCCGTGCGTTCAAAGGGTCTTGGCAACCCGGTCAGATCATCCAACGGGCGCAAGATCATCGCAGCTGTATCGCTGCGGACCTCTGAAATCGCGCTGCCCTGCGCAAGGGTTGACAGCGTCGTATCCAGTCGCCGGTCATTCACTCGTTCACCCAGGGTCAGCGCGACAAAGATCGCCACCACAAAACTGACCGCAAAGATCACTGACAAAATGACCGTCAGGCGTAGCGTTGACGACCGCCGTACCCAGATCAGACGGCGTGCAAGATCACGCACCAAAGACATAGCCCTCACCCCAGCGCGTGCGCAGCAATGGTGTCTCAAACGGCTTGTCTATCTTGGCCCGCAGGCGGCTGATATGAGTCTCGACCACGCTGGTTGTCGGATCAATGCTCATGTCCCACACCTGTTCCAACAACATCGTGCGGGTGACCAGGCGACCCTGGCGGCGCATCAGGTATTCAAGAAGTTTGAATTCCTTGGCCATCAGATCAATCGTCTGACCCTGCCGCTCGCAGTGGCGCGACAGCAGATCTAGCGTCAGGTCTCCGCATCTCAATACTGTTTTCGCGGCGTCCGTGGTCTCTCCCCCATCGCGCCTGCGACCCAATGCGCTGACGCGGGCGGAGAGTTCGGCAAAGGCAAAAGGTTTGGTCAGATAATCATCACCACCCGCTTCGAATCCTTCGACACGGGCATCGACCTCGCCCAACGCGGTAAGAAACAGGGCCGGTGTCTTGTTCTTGGAGGCGCGCAGCGATTTAAGCACCGCCAAACCGTCCAGCCCCGGCACCATCCTATCAAGGATCAATACGTCAAAGTCCTGCCCCATCGCCGCGATCAGAGCATCCTTACCATCAATAAAATGATCCACGACATGGCCCTCTTCACGCAGACCACCTACTATCCACGGGCCGAGCTGGTTGTCATCTTCCAAAAGCAGAATGCGCATTTTTCTCTGGGTCCAAAAGCATTTGGCGATAGGCCGCTAATCAGGGCAGCCTATCGCGCCTAAATCGCAAACGAAAATCGATTTCGCCTAGATCTCGTCAGAGTCCTCGTCCTTGTCGTCATCATCATCCTCGGCTTCGACCTCAAGAATCTCGCCGGTTTCAGCGTCAATC
>JABDPD010000119.1 GCA_013042895.1 Boseongicola sp.
GTGCATATTCAGTATCCACGCCGTCAGGTGGGGATGAAGGTCTATGACGGTGGCTCGTCGCATTTGCCGATCAAAGTGAACCCGGCCGGAGTTATCCCGGCGATCTTTGCCTCGTCGCTTTTGTTGCTGCCGACCACGCTGTCGACCTTCTCGGGCGCCAATGCTGGCCCTGTTATGAGCTGGATTCTGGCCTATTTCGGCCCCGGACAGCCGCTTTATCTGCTGTTCTTCGGCGGCATGATTATGTTCTTCACATACTTTTATACCTTCAACGTGGCCTTCAAGCCCGAGGATGTGGCTGAGAACCTGAAGAACCAGAACGGCTTTATTCCGGGTATCCGTCCCGGAAAGAAAACCGAGGAATACCTTGAATACGTTGTGAATCGTATTCTTGTGCTTGGTTCCGGTTATCTGGCGCTTGTATGTCTGATGCCTGAGATTGTGCGCACGAACCTGGCGATCACGGCGTACTTTGGCGGTACATCGATCCTGATTATTGTGTCTGTGGGTATGGACTTTATTCAACAGGTCCAGTCTCATCTTCTAGCCCATCAGTACGAAGGGCTGATTGAGAAGTCCCAACTGCGCGGCAAAAAGCGCGGTGGGAAGACACGGGGGACTAAAAAGAGATGAACATAATCCTGCTCGGGCCACCGGGTGCCGGTAAAGGCACTCAAGCGCAGATCCTCGTTGAGGAACGCGGCATGATCCAACTATCGACCGGTGACATGTTGCGGGCTGCGCGCTCGTCAGGCACCGAGATGGGCAACAAGGTTGCTGCCATCATGGATGCTGGTGAGCTTGTGACAGATGAGATCGTAATCGGTCTGATCGAAGAAAAGCTTGAAGGCGATCACGGTGGCGGATTCATCTTTGATGGGTTCCCACGGACTTTGGCACAGGCTGATGCCTTGGGCGACTTGCTGGAGAAGCACGGCACTGGGCTGTCGCATGTCATAGCGATGGAAGTGAATGATGAGGCTTTGGTTGGCCGCATTCTGAACCGCGCAAAAGAGGCGGTTGCGGCTGGAGGCACGGCTCGGGCGGACGACAATGAAGAAAGCCTGAAGATCCGTTTGATGGAATACTACAAGAAGACATCCCCGCTGCTTGGGTACTACCATGCCAAGGGCAACCTTAGCTGGGTGCCGGGGCTTGGTACGATTGACGAAGTCACGGGCTCCATTGCGGGTGTGCTGGATAGTTAAGGTTTCCGGGACAGCAATCTTGTGAGAGTGTCAAAGGGTCGCCGTTTTTTGGCGGCTCTTTTTTTGGGTATTTGATGCGCTTCCTCTTTACGTCCATTCGAGGCCAAGGTCACACACGTCCGCTGCTGCCGTTCGCAAATGCCATGCAGGCGCGCGGGCATGACGTGCTTATCGCTTCGCCTGAAGATACACGGCCGTTGGCGGAGCGGGCCGGGATTGAGTTTGCACCGTTTGATCGTATGAGCGACGAAAACATTCAGGCGCATTGGGCGGGTCGCCAGCATCTGGGCGACGACGAAATGGTGCGATTTGGAATCCGGGACATGTTCGCAAACCGCACGGCACGAACGGCACTGCCTAAGCTGCGCGAAACTATCGTGAGTTGGAAACCTGATGTGGTGGTACGAGACTCTGCTGAGTTCGCGGCATTTGCCCTGTCAGAAACACTGGGTATTCCGCATGCACGCGTGGGTGTTCACAACTGTGAGGTTGAGGCCACCATTATGGACCTTGCGAGTGATCCGGTGGAAGATCTGATCGCAGAATTGGGTGGGCCGCAAAAGAAGGGGGCTGGTTTGTGGTCTGAGCCAGCGTTTTCGACTTTCCCTGAAGGCTTTGATGGTAAGGCCAGGCACGGACCAGATAATCCGCCGTTTCGCGTGAACTTGAATGAAGGGGCGGAGGTTGCGGAAACGGATTGGGCTCCAAAGAGTGAGCGACCGCTGGTGTATATTTCGTTTGGGACTGTTGCGGGCGGTGATATGTTTGGATTTCAAGAGGTTTATAAGATGGCGATAGAGGCCGCCGGCGCTCTTGACGCTGAGGTGTTGTTGACGACTGGTCCGAATATTCAGCCAGAGTCTCTTCAGCCTCCGCCCGACAATGTTGAGATCAGGACGTTTGTGCCGCAAGCAGCGGTCTTGCAGCAAGCTTCGGTCGTCATGCATCATGGCGGCTCCGGCACGCTTTCTGGTGCTTTTGAGGCGGGAGTGCCGATGGTGGTTGTGCCGTTGTTTGCAGATCAGCCATGGAATGCGACACGGGTTGCGGAAGCGGGCTTGGGCGTTTCGGTAACTGATCGATCTGTGGAAAACCTGCGGGCTGCATTGAGGACGGTTATGGCGGACGATGCGATGTCCAAGCGATGCAGGCGAGTTGCGGCAGAAGTTGCCGAATTGCCCGGCGTCAATGCCGCAGCGGACCGGTTGGAGAGCCTCGCAGGGACATCTTAGTTCGGGGCGCGATTTAGCCCTTTCAAAATAGGGG
>JABDPD010000121.1 GCA_013042895.1 Boseongicola sp.
GCGGCACATGGGGCGCAACCCCTTTAACCACGAAGACGTTTAATCCTACAGGCGGCGAAATCAGCCCCATCTCCAGCACGACAACCATAACAATGCCGAACCAGATTGGGTCGTAGCCAAGCGTCATAATGATCGGCAAAACAATTGGAACGGTCAAAACCATCATTGCGAAACCTTCCATGAAGGTACCTAGGATGATGTATACGAAAATGATGACCATCAAGATTGCGAATGCCGGGATCGCAAGCTCTCCGATCCAATCGGCAAGATTTACCGGTATCCGTGTTAGCGCCAGAAAAGGTGCAAAGAAATGTGCGCCGATCAGAATGAAGAAGACCATGGCGGTCGTCTTAACCGTATCGAGAAGCGCTGCGAAAAACCGACTTACCGTAAGTCGCCGCGACCAAAGCGCATGTAAAAAAGTCAGGCCCGCGCCGACAGCTGCGGCCTCTGTGACTGTGAAGATACCGGCGTAAATTCCCCCGATAACAATCAGAACCACAAAGATCAGGGCGCCCGACCCAAAAAGGGTTTTGAATCGTTCTTTCATTGCGACGCGCTCGCCGGGCGGACCCGCATCCGGGTTCATGATCGCCACAATGAAAACCGTTGCGATGAAAAGAAGCGTTAGCAAAAGCCCTGGCAAAAAACCCGCCAGGAAAAGTCTCCCGACCGACTGTTCGGTCAACAGCGCATAGACAATCAGCACTGTCGAAGGAGGGATCAAGATGCCGAGCGTTCCGCCCGCCGCGATAGATCCGGTGGCCAATCGCGAGCTGTATTTATAGCGCTCCATTTCCGGCAGAGAGACTTTTCCCATAGTTGCGGCCGCTGCGATTGAAGAGCCTGAGAGAGCTGCGAAACCGGCACAGGCGATTATTGTCGCCGCAGCCAAACCGCCGCGCCTATGTCCCACGAAACTATATGCAGCGCGGTACATGTCCGCGCCCATGCCGGAGACGCTGGCAAATGCGCCCATCAGCACAAAAAGTGGAATGACGCTGAGCGTGAAAACCGCCGAATAGGAAAAGGCAAATGACCCCAAATTGTTGAACGCAGCCGTGGGCGAGTTGAGAACGGCAATGCCGATTGCGCCAACAACCATCATGGCCAATCCGATGGGCATTCGAATTGCCAGAAGCACAAAGAGTGCGCCAAAGCCCAGAAGGCCGGCGAGCATCGGGGTCATGGGGTTTCCTTTTGGGGCGGTTCTTGTGGACGCAGGGCTTTCAGTGCGTCGAGCACCAGAACAATTGTAAAGAGACCTGCCGATATCGCGATCGCAAACTGGAAAGGGTATTTCGGGATACGCATCATGTTCGAGACATCACCGTAGCCATAACCTTTAAGCGCGTAGCCAAAGCTCTGCCACGCAAGAATACCAAGAACAATCGCCCCAAGTGCATGAACCGAAAAGTTGAGCCAGCGCATCGACGGTCTGTCCAGCCAATTCGAAAAGAGATCAACAGACACATGTCCCCGCATGATCGCCGTATATGGCAGTCCACAGGCGACGATCAGCGACATGGCAAGTTCGGTCATCTCAAACCCGCCCCGAAAAGGGCGGCCGAAGAAATAGCGTGCGCAGATCTCGTAGATGATCAACACGGCCAAACCGGCCAAGACGAGGCCGCCCGCATAAGCGAGCAGCCTCAGAACCCGTTGGAACCAACGCTCGAAGTTGTCAAGCATCCGCGCTTAGTTCATCGAACCGACGCCGGCGGCGTCGAGCATGGCCTGGCCATCGATACCCTGCTCTTCCATAGACGCCAGCCACTCGTCGTAGATCGGCGCAAGCGCGTCGGAGATCTCACTCTGCTGCGCTTCGGTCAGCTCGATCACTTCCTTGTCGGCCGCGTCCCGAACGAACTGAATGCTCTCGGCAGCCCGGTCAAGATAGGCGTCTGTCGCCTTCTGGCTGAGGTCTTTGCCAAAGAGACCGTCAAGAACGGCCTGATGCTCTGCCGACAAACCGTTGTAGCTGTCCTCGTTCATTACAATCAAGAATTGCGAGCGACCGAAAAGCGGTCCGGTGATGGTGAAATAGTTCGCCACCTCATGCATCCTGAAATCGAGGATCGTGGTGAAAGGCACCATCGCGCCGTCAATCACGCCGCGCTCCAGCTGTGGGTATAGCTGCGGGATCGGCATGGCGACAGGCGTCGCACCCATCTTCTCGATTTGTGCAGCCTGCGCAGCGGAAGGCGAACGCAGTAGCATACCTTCGACATCGGCAAGAGAGCGGATCGGCTTGTCGCGGGTATACAGGCCAGCATCGTCGGCAGCCCAAAGCGCCGCAACCTTCAATCCGTCATACTCAGGGCCGAAATAGCCGCCCTCGAGCAAATCCCACATCAATTCAGTCGTCGAAGTACCATCCGGGCGAAGACCCGGCAGTTCGATCATCTGAGTGCGCGGGAAAACCGGCGACGTGTAGCCAGGCAACGTAAACACAAGATCAACAGTGCCATCCTGAGCCTGTCGGATCAGGTCCGGCGCTTTGCCGCCAAGCTGCATCGAGGGATAAACTGTCATTGTCAGTTCACCGCCCGTCAATTCGGCGATGTCCGCCGCCAGCGGTTCAATGATCTCGCGCACGATGATGTGCCCCGGTGGCACAAAAGTATGGAGACGCAGTTCGGTCTGTGCATCCGCTGCTGTCGGCGCGAACGCGCCCAACGTTGATACGACGCCAATCGCCGCTGCGGCCACAGCCGATTTAAGTGATACGATGGTAGTCATGTATTCCTCCCATTTGGTTGCTCCTGCCGAAATTTTCTTTCGGTCATTGAAGCTGTTGAAAACTATACTGCGAAAATCGCTAGTGGCAATTTAGGCTCCCCGATAATTCCATTCTCCTCTCTCGCACCTCAAAGACGGGTCACCTTGAGACGGGTCTTAAGATCGGTCCGGCAAAACGCATGCAGGAAGCAAGTGCGCTCCGAGACATCAAGCATGTCGCGGGCCATGTCATCGCTTTCGGACGTTTGCAGGTGGACATGTGTTTCGACAGGGTCGGCCTCACCTGCTCGCCCGGTTCCGCCTGATGCGCCACCAAGCGAGAAATGGGTGTCCTGCACAATCGAGTAGTGCGGCAGATCAAGTTTCTCCATCGACGCCATTCGACCGAATTGGGTCATGAAACAAAAGGCAATGCCGGCCGAGATATAGCTGACTGCGTCCGGCGCGCGGCCTTTCCCTCCTACTGTGGGGGCCTCTTCGCTCAAAAAGCGGAAAATGGATCCGCGTGGACTGTAGAGGTGCTGTTCGATCTCCATCAGTCCGTCTTCTCGAACCGTGCAGATTGCCGCGGGATTCAGCGTGCGGTCCTGCTCGTCCGTCAAACTCGACGCCGCAGCAGCCGTACCCTTTGCAACGGATTTCTCAGGCGAAATGCCTCGCCGCTGGATCAAGGCCACTTCTGTATCAAAAGGTAAGGGCGCCTCGCCTTCAGGGTCATATACAACACCGCCAGAAAGAGCAGTCGCCTCTCCCAACTCGATCTGCTTGCCATTTTTTGTCAGCGTGAACAGGCTCGGAAGCGCGCCCCGCATCAGGCCGTTAAGGGGCGAGGCATGAACTGCATTCATCAAAAGCTCGTTCAATGCGGCGTCATCCAGATCGCAATCAACCTCGACCTCAAGCTCGACCGGCAAAGCGCCCCCAGTCATCGTCCGTTTCCGCATAGAGCCTTGCATAGTATAATAATTGTTCTGAATAAGCCGCAGCCGGTTCAGGGTCACGTTCTGCTTAACTGCAAGCGCTGTGATTTCGTTCACATAGCTGGCAATCATGCCAGTCGTCAGAAATGCGAGAGGACAGGGCGCCGCGTCGTGGCCACTGAGATAGGCCCCCTCGTCCGAGACAAGCCGCCACATAAGGCCTGACCTTGCCGAGACGACCAGCGCCTCTTTCTGAAAACCCGAAAGCGACCGGACCCAGGTTCGCACGGCATCGCCACGGCGCACTTCTGGTAGTTCAAGCCCCACGGATTCTGCGTTGCTGACCTTAAAGAAGGGGCTCAACCCACTCTGAGAAATGATATTTTCACCAAGCTTCATCTATATCGCTCCTGTTGTCACTGCGGTATTCTCCACAGTAATTCCATAGCGCGCGGCATAGTTCGCCGAGGTCGCTATTCCTCCAAGCGGGAAAAGATGCATTCGCTCAAAGAGCGGCGCGCCACTCTCGTTGCTGGCATCGGCGACATCCTCAAGCAGAGCGTCTGGCTCAAACGGCATGACGAGCTTGGAGATATCTCTGGCGCGCTTTTGCAAGACGGAGAGCGAGGGGCCAACACCACAAGCGATTGCGAATTTGATCAGGGTTTGCAGCTTTGCAGGCCCCGCAACGCCGAGGTGAATTGGCAGCTCTATTCCGGCGCTCCGAAGTCGCTTTGCCCAAGCGACAACCCCATCTCCGTCAAAAGCGAACTGCGTTACGATCGCCATTTCGATGCCGTTTGTGCGCGCCCATGCCGCCTTCCAGCGCAGCGCCTCGTCAACGATCGATGAACCACCATCCGGGTCGATGTCGCGATTCCCTTCAGGGTGGCCAGCCACATGCAGCCGGGTGTATCCTGCTTCTTGAAAAGCGCCGGTGTCCAAAAGCTGCCTCGAGCTATCGAACGCACCCACAGGTCTTGTCGGACTTCCGCCCAAGACAAGAGCTTCGGACACGCCGGCTTCATCCCGATAGCGCGAGACCCAAGTCCTGAACTCGGCCTCGTCTTTAATTATTCGGGCTGGGAAATGCGGCATTACAGCAAATCCGTCGCTATTCAGCCGCTTTGCCGTTGCGATCATATCATCGATTGGGGTGCCCTCGATGTGGGCGATGTAGACCCGCGTGCCTTGTGGAAGCAGTGCGTGAAAATCCTCGATCTTGGCCGCCGTTCTCGGCATCACCTCGATTGAATAGCCCTCAAGTACCCGACCGATGGCGGCGTTCGGAGCGCCAGTGGATCCTGAGCGAAAAGGAAGAATGGGCATTATTTGCTCTCCTTGACCGGGGGCGTTCCATGAGTGTGGAAAGTCTCGATCGTTTTAAGACCCCAAGCCTGACCCTTTTTGCGTTCTGTCTCTGTCCAAGTGACAGGTTCCCAATCAGGAGCAAGGATCAGCCGCGCACCTGAATTTGCCAGTTCGACCCGATTGCCAGCAGGCTCCCATACATACAGAAAGAACGTCCCCTGAATCGCGTGCTTGTGTGGACCGGTCTCGATATGCACACCGTTTTCAAGAAAAATATCTGCCGCCCGCAGGATATCCTCGCGTTGATCCATTGCGTAAGTCACATGGTGCAGCCGGGCGTTGCCCCGACCATGCTCTTCAGTACAGGCTAGGTCGTACGTCTTGTTGTTGATCGTAAACCAGCAGCCCCCAAGCCGCCCATTATCAAGCTGAATTTGCTCGGTCACTCGGCTGCCAAGGCAGGTCTGCATGAAGTCGCGAAAAACGCTTACATCATCGGCCAGAAGATTCAGATGGTCGATCCGTCGCGGGCAGGCTCCCTGGGCATGAAAGCGGCTCGACATATTCTTCAGAGCAGCTTTATCTGCGTCGTCGGCTTCGTAGCGGTTCGTCTCCCAGTAAAGCTCAAAGACGTGGCCGAAAGGGTCTTGAAACCGAAAGGCGCGCCCGTGGCTAGGGTCTCCGTCGATCCATCCGATGACCTTGTAGTCGCTCGCCTCGATTGACGCCACACGACGTTCAAGAGCTTCCGGAGAGACTACACGATAGCCAATATGGCCGACGCCGGTAGTGTGGTGACGTGTAAGTTTGAGGGTACAAAACTCGTAGTCATCCCATGCTCTGAGGTATGCACTGTCGCCATCAATAGCGCTAAGTTTCAGCCCGTAGACACGCGTAAAGAAATCGAGGGAATCGTCAAACTTGTCCGTATACATTTCGACATGGCCTAGGTGGGCAACATCTTGGATCGGATCGGTCATCTGGCGAAACACTCCTTGGTGGACGTGTAGCTCGGCCCCTTTTCAAAGAGGCCGAGCTGAGTTGATCAAGCTGCCTTGGTGCGCCAGCTGTCAGCGGCGTATCCGGTCCGAACCTCGCTTGCGTAAGGCGTGGGAGAAACGCGCACGCGAATCTCAGCTTGGCGGTGCTTTTCCGCCGAAGTCTTAGCAGTATCGTCAGGTTCGCCCCACTTAAGGGTCAGAACGTCGCCGATCTCGACCGATTGATCGACCACGCCCAGAGAAAGGACGCAACGTTCATTGTAGGAATACCCATTAAACATCGACATCCCGACCATTTTGTCGCCATGCATGACCATATCGGCCGACGACGATGCATAGTTGGGTTGCGGGAAGTCGATCCACTTGTACGGGATGCCGTCGTCAAAGGCCGAGGCGATGACCTTGAGGACAT
>JABDPD010000123.1 GCA_013042895.1 Boseongicola sp.
GTGTCCGCCAGCACCCCAGTGATGGCGTGCGTTCATGAGGACTTGCAGGCATAGTGTGCCGAGGATCGTTACCTCTTTGAAATCAAGACAGATGTTTTGACCTTGGTACGGCAAAAGATCGGCCAGCAGCTTAGGAGCGTAGGCCGTATCCAGCCGCGCGGGAAGCGCGTAGCGCGTGCCATTAAAGAGGGCGGGATCTGCCATTGAGACTCTTCCTTCGTCAGTTCTGACGAGGGTCTATCGCAACGTTCGTTAAGGCGTCGTTACGCTCAAATGCAAATCGCGCAGCAATTTACTTTCAATTTTTCAGATGTGAGACGAGGCCGGTTAAGGCTGCGTAGTCGTCTTCCACAATATAGACCGCGAAGTTCTGCATGAAACCTGCAAATCGGCCTTTGTCGCGGAATGCTTCAGTGAAACCAAAGGTTTGCAAGTGAGGTGTCATTGCGCGCGCGACGCCTCCGATCAGGTAGAGACCACCGAACGGCAAGTGCACGAGGGAGAGATTCCCACAGACAGTACCGAGGATGCGGACGAAAGTTGCCACGGTGGCAGCGGCCAGTTCGTCGTCTCCCGTGTCGCAGGCCGCCATAATGTCAGCCGCGTAGCGCTCGGTCGGTGCGCCCGCCTTGGTAGCGTGCCATTGGTAAACCCGTTCCAGTCCTCGCCCTGACAGAACATCTTCGATTGCTGGGAAGCCATGCGCGGTCTCAACAAAGTGACACAGGTCGAGGTCGTCTTCGGTGCGAATAGGCAGGTTTGCATGACCGGCTTCCGACGGTGGCACAAAGCGACCTTGGAACGTGTCGTGCAGGATCGCCGCATTGAATCCCGTGCCGACGCCAACCGCGAGACGACTGCTGTTCATCGCCGGCGCGGGACCGGGGACGATATTGCGTAAATTTGCATCGTCTATGATTCCAAGCGCATGAGCTTGTGCTTGTAAGTCATTGAGAACGGAAGCTTGTTCAGCCCCAGTAGCTCGGATCAATGTCTCGCGGTCAATGGACCAATCGAGATTTGTCATCACACCCTTGCCTTCACGCACCGGCCCAGCAACTGCCACGGATACACCATCTATATCGGTGAGGTTTCGCTCTTCTATATAGGTTCGAAGAACCGTCTCGAGACCTGGATAGTTTGCGTTCTTGTACCGCGTAATGCTGTCGGTTCTCAGCCCGCGTTCGGACGCCAGCGCGACCCGCGTATTGGTCCCACCAACATCAGCAACGAGGAGGGTACGAGAAGTATGGGTCATAAGCTGGTTCCGATGTGTCAGGCAGTTGGTTGCGGTGTGTTAAGACGCTTTGGGGCAGGACGGCAAGAGGGCGTGGCCTTAGGTGTGCGTTGTCGAGGTCGGAACAGGCAGGGGGCCGGTGGATTGGCCGATTGTGAGTTCCGCTTCCATTAGAGTTTGCATAGGCGGATGGTCCTTTTGCCCCTCCTGGCGTTGACGAATGATCTCAATCAGCATGGCGGCGGCGCGTTTTCCAGCGTCGCGTACCGACGAACGGACGGCAGTAAACAGAGGTACATCACCGATGTTGCGGAAATAGGACAGATCGTCATCGTGAATGACGATGGAAACATCGCGCCCAAATTCGAATCCAGCATCTTTGACTGCCCGGCGTACGCCAATGGCCGGAATTATTGAAGAGACAAGAAACGCCGTTGGCGGGTTGGAAGTCGCGAGCATTTTGCGAGCTACCTCGTAGCCGTAGTTCTCTGTCATTTCCTCGTGGGCAATAAGGTCCGGATCCACCGCGACACCGCGCTCAAGCAATGCGCGCTTGTAGCCGTCGCTTCTACGATGTGCGAAGTCGAGCGTTGCAAGGCCATTCAAAAGGGCAATGCGACGGTGACCCAAATCGAGAAGCAAACTGGTTGCGCGTTCAAATGCGCGGCGGTTGTTAACATCGAGCCAATTATAGTCGGACAGAACACCAGACGAGCGGCCGTGGACAACAAAGGGTATGTTGAGCTCATGCAGGAGCGGGATTCGATTGTCGGTCAGGGTAGGGGCCTGCACGATGAGGCCATCAACCGCCTGCCGAGTGACAAGATCGCGGTACATTTTGTCCTGTTCCGAATCGGGCACGACGGACAAAAGAAGATCATAACCCGCGCGGGAGTATTCCTCGCCAGCGCCAGCGATAAAATCCGAGAAGATCGGGTTGACCATTTCGTGCTGGCTAGAGACTGGAACCACGTGCGCGATGGTCATAGAACGCCCTGTAGCAAGGCTTTTGGCGCGCACACTCGGGCGATAGTTATGTGCTTCAGCGGCCTCGTGTACCTTACGGCGAGTCGCTTCGCTGACCTCGGGATAGCCGTTCAATGCGCGGCTGACCGTGGTCTGCGAAAGGCCAAGATTATGAGCGAGTTCTTTTAAATTCATCGCACTGATGAATATCAAAGCGCTTTGAAAATTCAATACCAAGGCTCTGAAAGCCCTGTTTTCATTCACAGTCCGGAAGAAAGTTTGCGCGCGTAAATCTTATTTTCCTTGAGAAAATCGCGGCTTTTCCGTGCAATTCATTGACAATTGAAATGCGATAGGCGAGGTTTCAGTCAGTCAAAGCGCTTTGGAAGTTTGGAAATCCATCCTGCAGGGCGCGACCTAAAGTGTGATTTCTGGGAGGAAACCAATGAAGAAGACGCTTTATACCGGCGTGGCGATTGCTGCGCTTTCGGCAGGTTCGGCATTTGCCGGTGGGCATTTGCCTTTCGGAGAAGACGATGGCCGTTTCTCATGGGACAGCTACAAAGCATGGGCCGACAACGCGCCTGACCTTTCCGGTCAGACAGTGACGGTTTCGGGGCCATGGCTCCAGCCTGAAGATGGTGTGTTCCGCAGCGTGATCGCGTATTTCGCCGAGGCCACAGGCGCAGAAGCAATCTACACCGGTTCGGACTCGTTCGAGCAGCAGATCGTCGTAGACGCAGAGGCCGGTGCGGCTCCGAACATCGCGGTGTTCCCGCAGCCGGGTCTTGCATCCGACATGGCGGCGCGTGGCCTTCTGAGCCCGATGCCAGCGAGCATGGGCGACTTTGTTCGCGAGAACTACGGCGCGGGTCAGTCCTGGGTTGATCTTGGCACGTTCGCCGACAAAGACGGCAACGATGAGCTGTTTGGCTTCTTCTACAATGTGAACGTGAAGTCGCTTGTCTGGTATGTTCCAGAGAACTTCGAAGATGCTGGTTACGAAGTGCCAGAGTCGATGGAAGATCTGCGCGCACTGACAGAGCAGATTGTTGCAGACGGTGAAACACCTTGGTGCATTGGTCTGGGTTCCGGTGCGGCGACAGGATGGCCTGCGACGGACTGGGTTGAGGACATCATGCTGCGCACACAGCCAGCGGACGTCTATGATGCCTGGACCACAAACGAGATCCCGTTCAACGACGAGCGCGTTGTTGCAGCGATCGACGAGTTCGGTTGGTTTGTTGGTGACGACGACAAGGTTGCCGGCGGAGCCGGTGCTGTTGCATCGACTGACTTCCGCGACAGCCCGAAGGGTCTCTTCTCGGCTCCTGCTCAGTGCTACATGCACCGTCAGGCTTCGTTCGTTCCTGCCTTCTTCCCTGAAGGTATCGAGTTCGGCGAAGACGTAGATTTCTTCTACTTCCCATCCTACGACAGCAAGGACCTCGGAAACCCGGTTCTTGGTGGTGGTACGCTGTTGTCGATCACGGATCCGTCGCCAGCTGCTGATGCGCTGATGGAGTTCCTGCAGTTGCCACTGGCACACGAAGTGTTCATGGCGCAGTCCGGCTTCCTGACACCGCACAAGGGTGTGAACCTTGAAGCTTACCTCAACGACGCGCTGCGCGGTCAGGGCGAAATCCTGATCAACGCAACAACCTTCCGGTTTGACGGTTCCGACCTGATGCCAGGTGGTGTGGGCGCCGGTTCGTTCTGGACAGGAATGGTTGACTTCACAGGTGGCAAGCCTGCCGCTGACGTCGCCGCTGAGATCCAGTCCAGCTGGGATGCGCTGAAGTAATTCGCGCAAAAAGTTCAGGAAGACTCCGATCATTGGCGTCGGGGTCTTCCGCCAAAATCTACAAAAATAACAATACTTTACTGAAACAGCGTTAGGGAGGGGTCCGATGAATCCGGCATTACTGGGTCTCGTGACAATCATCGTTGGTGTTGGCGGTTGTCTTGGGTATTTCTACTTTTCCAATCTGATCCTAGATAAGTATATCTTCCCTGCGAGGGGACCGAACGCGGGTCAGAATATCAATCGTGCTAATCAGGTTCGTCCCTGGCTGTTTCTTTTCCCGGCCATCTTCGCGCTGGGGCTCTATCTGGCTTACCCGGTGTTTGAAACGCTTCGCTTGTCGATGACGGATCGCACGCAGGACGATGCCTTTGTGGGCCTTGCGAATTACCAGCAGATGTTTGGTGAATCGAAGTTCTGGGAAGCGATGCGCAACAACATGCTCTGGCTGATAGTGGTGCCGGCGGCGTCCACTGCATTTGGACTGTTGGTCGCACAATTGACCGACCGGATTTCCTGGGGTGCGGCCGCGAAGTCGCTGATTTTTATGCCGATGGCGATCTCGTTCGTGGGTGCCTCGGTGATCTTTAAACTGATTTACGACACACGCCCTGAAGACCAGAACCAGATCGGTGTTCTGAACGCAATTTGGTTGCAGTTCGAGGGTGGTGCGGGCTCGTTCATCTTCCTGAAGCTTTTGCCATTGATCATGGTGCTCGCCTTTGGTGCGATTGTTGCCTACGTCGGGTATCTGCTTTTGAAGCCTTTCATTACGGCGGACGAGAATGCCGGTGGGCCGGGGATCATGGCGGTTCGCATCATCGGGATCGCGGTTTCTGCGTGGCTGGTGATCACCTCGATTGGATCGCTATTTGGGATCGTATCAACTTCCATGCCTTATGGTGAGCCGCAGACCTGGCTGACCATTCCATTCTACAACAATTTCTTCCTGATGGTCGTACTGATCTGGATCCAGACGGGCTTTGCCATGGTGATCCTGTCGGCTGCCTTACGCGGTATCCCGGAAGAAACAATTGAAGCTGCGGTGATCGACGGGGCGAACCCTTTCCAGATCTTCTTCAAGATCAAGGTCCCCCAGAT
>JABDPD010000127.1 GCA_013042895.1 Boseongicola sp.
TCAACCCCGTTGTGGAGGAGGTTCTCTTCCCCGCGCTTGAAGATTTTGAGCTGGATTTGGTGATTTGTGAGGGGCCGGCAGCGCGCACCGTTCGTATTGAGTTGCAGCCGTTTACGCTTGTCGGGGCAACGACTCGGCTTGGGCTTTTGACGACGCCATTGCGGGATCGGTTTGGGATTCCGACGCGACTGAACTTTTATACCGAGGATGAATTGTTTCAAATCGTCGAGCGGGGCGCTCGGTTGCTTGGGCTTCCGGCGGAAGATGGCGGTGTGCGCGAGATTGCGCGGCGAGCAAGGGGCACGCCTCGTATTGCGGGTCGGCTTTTGCGGCGGGTGGTGGATTTTGCTCTCGTCGAGGGCGACGGGCGGCTCACGCAGAACTTGGCGGATAGTGCTTTGACTCGGCTTGGGGTTGATGAACTGGGCCTTGACGGAGCGGACAGACGGTATTTGACGCTGATTGCGGAGAATTATGGGGGCGGACCGGTTGGGGGTGAGACATTGTCGGCAGCCTTGTCCGAGAGCCGGGACGCGATTGAAGAGGTGATCGAACCTTATCTGTTGCAGCAGGGGCTAATTCAGAGAACGCCGCGAGGGCGGACGTTGGCGGCGAAAGCCTGGACGCATCTAGGGATGGCGGCTCCCAAGGCGCCAGGGCAGTCGGAATTGTTTTGATTTCGGGCGGGCCGGTGAAGTAGAGCGACCTCATGGACATGATTGACGTTGAACAGATGTTTACTCGCGCCGACGGGGCGTACCTTTTCGCTCGCTGGGGGCGGCCTATTGTACCGGTAGTTTTTGGGGTCGATGACGCGACGCTGTCGGTTGTGAAGGGCGCCATAGAGGCGGTTGTGGTGTTGGCAGGGCATCAGATGGCCGAGACGGACCCGGAGCTTGGGGTCAACGTAATGATGTTCTTTTTCCGCGAGTGGGATGAGTTGGCGGAGACGCCTGACCTCGATCGGTTGGTGCCGGATTTGGAGACCCTGGTCGCGAGATTGAAGGCGGCCGATGCCAACCAGTATCGACTTTTCCGGTTTGATGAGGCTGGCGCGATCAAAGCGGCGTTTGTGTTTGTGAGGATGGACGCCGAGATGTCGAAAGTGCCTGCGGAGGACATAGCCCTGGCGCAGGCGGCTCAGACGATCCTTTTGTGGTCGGATGCGGCGTTTCGCGAAAAAGGGCCGTTGGCACAGATCGGCGAGCAGGTGGTTTTGCGGCCCGACATCTCTGCTGTTATCCGGGCGGGATATGATCCCGTGATGCCTCCTGTCGCGACGGACTCAAGTCATGCATTGCGTTTGGCAGCAAGAGTTGCACGGGAGTTGCCGGTATGAGCGGGGCGGCACATCGCATGAGCCTGCGTGTCTATTATGAGGACACGGATTTGGCGGGGATTGTGTATTACGCCAACTACCTGAAGTTCATTGAGCGTGGGCGTACGGAGTATGTGCGTGAAATCGGTGTGGATCAGACCAAACTGAAGGCGGAGACGGGCATTGTGTTCGCGGTGCGCCGCGTGGAAGCGGATTATATTGCGCCCGCGAAGTTCGATGACGTTTTGGGCGTCGTGACCAGTGTTGAGCGTGCCTCGGGCGTTCGTTTAGTAATGCGGCAGGTTGTTGAACGCGGCGGTGAGGTCTTGTTTGAAGCGCTCGTGACTCTGGTGGCTTTAACGGAAAGCGGTGCTCCGGCGCGGCTTCCGGCGGAAATACGCCAAGCGTTCGACGGATAAGCTTTAAGCCGCGGCGTCACTCACGGCTTCTTGTTGGCAATTCGCTCGGCTTTCCGATAATCTCTGATCAAACGAGGGACCCAAGATAAAACAATAAGGGTCGGCAGAGAGAGCAGAGTTATGGAACAAGAAGCGGTCGCCTTGGCGCAACACGCGGATTTTTCGATGTGGGCGCTGTTTGCGCGCGCGTCTTTGACGGTCAAGTTGGTGATGGTTGCGCTGATACTGGCATCGGTCTGGGCTTGGGCGATCATATATTCGAGACTGAAGGATTATCGCGCTGCGAGAGCCGAGCAACTCGCCTTTGAAGAAGCGTTTTGGTCGGGTGAGCCGTTGGATCAGTTGTTTGACCAGCTCGGGCCATCTCCTGGTGGTCGTGCCGAGAGGATATTCGTAGCCGGGATGACGGAGTGGCGCAGGTCTCATCGTGAGACGGGCGCAATGATCGGCGGCGCGCAGGTCCGGATTGATCGCTCGATGGATGTTGCGATTCAAAAAGAAACAGAGAGTTTGCAGGTCGGGTTGCCGGTGTTAGCGACGGTTGGCTCGACGGCGCCATTTGTTGGTCTGTTTGGCACGGTCTGGGGCATCATGGTGGCGTTCATCGAGATCGGGCAGACGCAATCGACGTCATTGGCGGTGGTAGCGCCAGGCATTGCCGAGGCGCTCTTGGCGACGGGTCTGGGGTTGGCGGCGGCCATTCCGGCTGTGATTTTCTACAACAAGCTGTCGACAGACGCGGATAAGATTATCGGGGGTTATGAGGCATTTGCCGACGAGTTCGCGACGATTCTGAGCCGTCAGATGGACGCGTCGTAAAATGGCTGGCGGCGTTATGGAGAAGGGCGGCGGATCGAGGCGGCGGGGGCGGCGGTCGCGGGCAAAGCCGATGTCTGAGATCAACGTCACGCCCTTTGTCGATGTTATGATGGTGCTGCTCATTATCTTTATGGTGGCCGCGCCCTTGCAGGTTGTCGGTGTGCCGATTGAGTTGCCGCGCACGGCGGCGCAATCTTTGCCGACCGAGCAGGAGACGCCTTTGACCGTGACCCTAACGGCAGACGGCGTTGTGACTATCCAGACGACGGAAGTGTCGGACGTCGATATCGTTGGGCGCTTGCAGGCGATTTTGGCTGAGCGGACGTCGGATCGGGTGTTTTTGCGTGCGGATGGAGCAGTGCCTTATGGGCGCGTTGCGACAGTGATGGGCGCGATGAATGCGGCTGGGATCACCAATATCGGGCTTGTGACGGATGATGGCGGACCACGCCTGACCGGTCAGGGCGGTTGAGGCGGCTTTGCGCACGGGTTGGTATATCTCGGCGGCCGGACACGGCGCGCTCATTGTCTTTATCCTGTTTGGCGGGCTCTTTGTGAGCGACCGGTTTGAGGAGGGGACAG
>JABDPD010000130.1 GCA_013042895.1 Boseongicola sp.
CGTCACGACTTGCCGCGCAATCGCCTGATGCACCAGCGACAAGGAAAAACCAACCTTCAACTCAACAATCAACGGAGGGTCACCCTCGCGACAGGCCATCACATCAACAGCACCGATCTCGGCTTTCACCTCCCAGCCCTGTCCCTCAAGGAACGCCTTGATGGGCGGATAAAGCTCCGTCTCGCGCAACTGCCTGTCCTTTGGTCCGCCTTTTGAGGCGACATTGCCCCAGAACCCCGCGACGCATCAAGCGCCGCGGGGCTGAATTGTCACCGACCGCCTGTGCGCCCGGGAAACAGCTTGGGTTTGCCACCTGTCCGCTTGCCGGACTTTAGCGCTTGCGGCAATCGACTTTGCCCGAGTTTAAAGCCCCGAGCCTTCACTGGCTTGGATGTTGGCAACATGGGTTTTGACCCGCCCAAAGCGGGGTATTTCGGAAATTTGGCCATTACGTGACCTTTCATGAAAATGAAAAAGGACGCCGCGATGTCACACGGCAGTGGGGCGCCCTTAAAAGGGCGTCAGCCAGTCTGGTCCATTGTCAGATTACTCCTCGATCGTCAGGGAGCGCTTAGTGCGCATTCAAAGGGTTCGCGGGGCGTTAAGCGTGCTGGTCCATTGACAGAGTCCTCCTGAAGTCGATGGCGCTTCATGCTCCCTTTAACTCCCTGCGTCAAAACCACCGTGAGACGCCCCGTGACATCCCATGCGCCACTGCTATAAGGCGCCCAAACCTGACAAACCCTGACGGAACGACAGACATGACCATCCAAGTTTTCGGCCACAAATCCCCCGACACCGATTCCACCGGCTCACCTATCATCTGGGCTTGGTACCTGTCCGAATGCCGCGGAACACCCGCACAAGCCCGCCTTTTGGGTGAACCCAACACCGAAGCTCTTTTCGTGCTACGTCGCTGGAACCTCGACCGCCCGGAACTGCTGGAAGATGTCACGCCGGACGACGAATGTGTGATCGTCGACACCAACAACGTCGCCGAACTGCCCGCCTCGATCAACGAGGCACGCGTGACCGAGGTCATCGACCACCACATGTTGCAAGGCGGCCTCAAAACCCGCGGCCCCATCAACATCACAGTGCGTCCCGTCGCCTGCACGGCCACCATCATGTACGACCTGATGGGCCCTGACGCAGACAAGATGCCGACCCACATCAAAGGCGCGATGCTGAGCTGCATTTTGTCGGACACGCTGGAATTCCGCTCGCCGACAACCACCGACGTCGACCGAAACCTCGCCGAGAAACTGGCCGCCGAGCTGAATATCGAAATCCGCGACTACGCCGCCGAGATGTTCGCCGCAAAGTCCGATGTGTCCTCCTATTCCGACAGCGAACTTCTGAGGATGGACAGCAAGTCCTACGAAGTCGACGGTATGAAGTTCCGTGTCTCCGTGCTGGAAACAACATCCCCCGGAACTGTGCTATCGCGCAAAGACGGCATCATGGAAGACCTCGTTGCTGTGGCCGAAGACGATGGTGTCGATCACGTGCTGTTCTTCCTGATCGACATCCTGTCTGAAGAAGCCCTGATGTTCATCCAAAACGACACCGTGCGCCAGGTTGCCGAGAAAAGCTTCGGTGTCTCGGCCCCCGGTGCGATGGTCGCCCTACCAGGTGTTGTCAGCCGCAAGAAACAGATCATCCCTGCGCTGAAAGTCTAATCCGATATGAGTACCCCCATTGTCGCTGATCTTGCCGAGATCTCGGACAACTATGACGCCGTCTTTTGTGACCTATGGGGGTGTCTCCACAATGGGATCGAACCTTTCCCGGAAGCCGTCGCCGCGCTACAAGCCTACCGCAAACGCGGTGGCAAGGTTGTTCTGCTGACCAATGCACCGCGCCCCCGCGCTTCAGTCGAAGAGCAGCTCGAACAAATCGGCGTCGCCCGCGATTGCTGGGACGTCATCGCCACTAGCGGTGACAGTGCACGCTCGGCGCTCTATCAGGGTATTGTCGGCGATAAAGTCTGGTTTATGGGTCAGGACTATGACCTGACCTTCTTCGAGCCGATCCACCTCGTCGAAGACCCCATCCAAATCAGCCGCGTCCCGCTTGAAGA
>JABDPD010000132.1 GCA_013042895.1 Boseongicola sp.
TCTTCCAGCAAAATAGAAAGCTTACGCCCGTTCGGAGTGGTCCATGTGTAGAGATCAATCATGCCCGCCTGCCTTATCTTGTCTTTTCAATTGTCTTTGTAAGCGCCAAGGTAACGTCAAGGGGGACGGTGTCCAATGGAATGGTTAACGGAAAACAAGATACCTGTCGGTAAAGCGGCCGCCTCGGTCTTTGACTGGCTGCAGATAAACGGAGCGGTCTTCTTTGATGCGCTTTCAGACCTGCTAGAAGGGATGATCGACGGTATTCTCTGGGTGCTGCAATCGCCGAACCCGTTCTTCATCATTTTGCTTTTCGTTGCCATCACTTACGCCCTTCAAAGAAGCTGGAAGCCAGCACTTTTGACGTTTCTCGGCTTCGTTTTCATCCTGAACCAAGGGTATTGGGAGGAAACCACCGAGAGCCTGACGCTTGTTCTGTCGGCTTGTGTTGTATGCATGGGCGTCGGGGTACCTATCGGCATCGCCATGGCCCATAGGCCAAAGCTCTATGGGTGGGCGCGACCTGTTTTGGACCTTATGCAAACGCTTCCGACGTTTGTTTATCTGATCCCCGCAATCGTCTTCTTCGGGATTGGCATGGTGCCGGGACTGATCGCCACGGTGATCTTCGTGTTGCCTGCGCCTATTCGGCTGACACACCTCGGAGTCTCGACGACCCCTGCCTCACTGCTTGAAGCCGCACAAGCCTTTGGCGCCACGCCAAGACAGACGCTTTGGAAGGTCGAATTACCTTATGCGTTTCCGCAAATTATGGCCGGACTCAACCAGACGATCATGCTGTCGCTTTCAATGGTCGTTATCGCGGCACTTGTTGGAGCAGACGGTTTGGGCGTGCCTGTTGTGCGCGCTCTAAACCAAGTGAACACGTCACTTGGTTTCGAAAGCGGGTTCATCATTGTGGTGGTGGCAATTGTCCTCGACCGAATGCTACGGGTGGAAAAATCATGAGCGCCGCTGTCACATTTGAAAATGTCTCCATCGTCTTCGGAAGCTCTCCTCAAATTGCCCTGCCGCTCATGGACGAAGGCTTGGAGCGCGCTGAAATACAGACAAGGACGTCGCAAGTTCTCGGGGTTCATAATTGCTCTCTTCAAGTCGAGCCGGGTGAGATCCTAGTTTTGATGGGGCTATCTGGCTCCGGGAAATCCACACTCTTACGGGCCGTAAATGGATTGAACCCCGTTTGCCGGGGACGTGTGTTGGTTGCAGACGGCGCGGATCAGGTGGACGTCACGAACGCCGATGCCAAGACGCTGCGCCACATGCGGTTGAACAAAATTGCGATGGTTTTTCAGCAGTTTGGCCTTTTGCCTTGGAGGACAGTGCGAGACAACGTCGGCCTTGGGCTGGAGCTTGGTGGCATGACCCCCAAAGAGCGGCGCAGTAAAGTGGATCATCAACTGGACCTCGTCGGTCTTGCTGATTGGGCTGACCGCAAAGTGGGTGACCTTTCAGGCGGAATGCAGCAGCGCGTCGGCCTTGCCCGCGCATTCGTAACTGAGGCTCCGATTCTGTTGATGGACGAGCCCTTTTCCGCACTCGACCCCCTGATCCGCACACGCCTCCAAGATGAACTCTTAGAGCTTCAGGAACGGTTGAACCGGACCATAATTTTTGTCAGTCACGATCTGGACGAAGCGTTCAAACTGGGTGATCGCATCGCGATAATGGAGGGTGGTCGCATCGTCCAATGGGGCACTCCCCGCGAGATTTATTCCAATCCTTCAAACGAGTACGTGGCGGACTTCGTAGCCCATATGAATCCCCTTGGTGTTCTTTGCGCGCGCGACGTGATGGAGCCGATCACAGGAGCTGCAGAGGGGGTGATTGATGCGGATGGAGAGATCTCCGATGTTATCAAGTCCGTCCTAGACGGCGGTGCTCCTGTAGCCGTTGTGGATGATCGGGCCCCAATTGGTCAGGTTTCGCGCAGCTCGGTTTTGCGGCGTATTCTTGGTGAAAACGAAGGTCATTAAGCGTTTCTCTTTTGGTTCAGGTATGGTGTAGTTGAGCCATAGCGCGGCAGCAGCTGCGCCTTGGTGACAAGCGGGACTGATGGCCGACCCAACCGAAAGCGAAAGTCGAAAACTGCTTGGCAGACTGCGTGAAGCGCTGGCAGAAGACAGCGCAGGTCAGGCAAGATTGGACCGGGTCACGCAGTTGATCGCGTCGTCAATGAGCACCGAAGTTTGCTCTATCTATCTGTTTCGAGACGAAGAAACGCTTGAACTTTGCGCGACTGAGGGTCTGAATCCAGATGCCGTCCATGAGACGCGGATGAGGCTTGGCGAAGGTTTGGTTGGTCGCGTTGCGCGCACCGGCAAGGTCATCAATACTGCCGACGCGCCTTCCACTCGTGGGTTTCGTTTTATGCCAGAAACCGGTGAGGAAGTTTTTTCTTCGTTCTGCGGTGTGCCAATTCAAAGACTTGGCGAGCGATTGGGCGTTCTGGTGGTTCAGTCCAAAGAAGCGCGGATATTTTTCGAGGACGAAGTCTATGCGCTTGAAGTCGTCGCCATGGTGCTGGCCGAGATGACAGAACTCGGCGCTTTCGTCGGTGAAGGCGAAGCGCTGCGGGCGCGGCATACCCTGCCTGCCTTGTTCCGAGGAGGCGTCGGTCAGGAGGGCGTCGCGGAAGGGTATGTCTGGCTTCACGAACCACGGGTGGTGGTCGCGAACCCAATTGCGGATGACCCTGAAATCGAAACAAGGCGCCTACGCGAAGCGGTCGACAAGTTGCGTATGTCGGTGGACGACATGCTGAGTTCAGTCAGTGACGAAACCGCCGATACAGACCAGCGCGAGGTCATGGAAGCCTATAAGATGTTTGCCAATTCGCGCAGCTGGTTGCGTCGGATGGAAGAAGACATAGGCGCCGGTCTCTCCGCCGAAGCCGCTGTTGAGAAAGAGCAATCTGCCGCGCGCACGCGAATGAGTCAGGTGCCGGATGCATACTTGCGCGAGCGCTTGCACGATCTGGATGATCTTTCGAACCGGCTTTTACGCATCTTGACCGGACAGGGCAAAGACACCGGTGCTGAAATGCCAGACAAGGCGATCCTGGTCGCTCGCAATATTGGGCCCGCCGAGCTGTTGGACTATGGGCGCGAAAGGCTGAAAGGTATCGTACTAGAACAGGGTTCGGTCGGCAGTCACGCGGCGATTGTCGCTCGGGCCTGGGCCATTCCGTTGATCATCCACGCGGAGAAAGTGACTTCGGAGGCCTTGAACGGAGATCATGTGATGGTCGACGGTGATCAGGGCCTAGTGCACCTGCGCCCCGACGACACCGTGGTGAGCGCATTTCGCGACAAAATCGCCATGCAGGCCAAAGCTCAGGAACGGTATTCCGGGATTAAGTCCCTGCCCGCACAGACAAAATGCGGATCTGTGGTTGGCCTTCATATGAACGCGGGCCTGATTGCTGACCTTCCCTCACTGGAGAGTTCCGGTGCAGAAGGTGTTGGACTGTTCCGTACCGAATTGCAGTTCCTGATCCGTTCAAAGGTGCCGCGCCGAGGGGAGCTTGCGGCGATCTACTCGCGAGTTCTGGACGCGGCAAATAGCAAGCCAGTGGTCTTTCGTACGCTCGACATCGGGTCTGACAAAGTGCTGCCGTACATGAAGCGCGAAGAAGAACCCAACCCGGCGCTCGGCTGGCGCGCGATCCGTGTAGGGCTCGACAAACCGGGCGTGATGCGGATGCAGCTTCAGGCGCTGATACGTGCAGCGAACGGCCGGCCGCTGACAGTGATGTTCCCGTTTGTCGCGCAGTTCGATGAGTTCAAGGCCGCTCGCGAGCAAGTCTTAACCGAGCTGGACAACGAGAAGAAGCTTGGACACACCTTACCGGAAAACGTAAAAGTCGGCGCGATGCTTGAGACACCAAGTCTTGCATTCGCCCCCACGCAATTCTTTGAAATGGCTGACTTTATCTCCATTGGCGGCAATGATCTGAAGCAGTTTTTCTTTGCAGCAGATCGCGAGAATGAACGGGTGCGTCGCCGCTATGATACGTTGAACGTGAGTTTCCTGACCTTCATTGAGCAAATTGTGGAACGCTGTGCCGCGACCAATACGCCCGTCAGCTTTTGTGGTGAGGATGCGGGCCGTCCCATTGAAGCAATGTGCTTTGCGGCGATGGGCTTACGCTCACTTTCGATGCGTCCAGCTTCGATTGGGCCGGTGAAGCATCTGTTGCGGCGGGTCAATCTCGATGACGCTAAAGCGATGATTGATGCATCGCGCGCATCTGGAGTTCAGTCGGTAAGAGGCGACGTCATGGAGTGGCTTCGCACCGAGGTTGAGCGTGGCTAAACGCGGGCGTGGCGGCTCCAGAAGCGCATCTGGAGGAGAACACCTGCGACCGCCAGCCCGACGCTGAGGCCCAGCCAAACGCCCACTCCATCAAACCCAAGCATGAAGCCCAGGACATAGCTGGTGGGCACGCCGACGACCCAATAGCTGAAGGCGGCCATTATCATGGGAACGCGCGTGTCCTGAACTCCGCGCAACATCCCAAGCGCCATCACCTGGCCGGCATCGACCGTTTGGAAGAGCGCCGCGAGAGCAAGAAGAACGGTGCCTGCGGCGAGGATTTCCAGTCGGTCAGGATCATCGGGGTCGATGAAAGCACCGATGAGCGGTTCAGGAATAATGAGGAAAACGAGCACCGTGATGCATACGGCAATAC
>JABDPD010000134.1 GCA_013042895.1 Boseongicola sp.
GTGTCCAAAGATGCGATCATCGAGAGCGCCTTTGCGGCGACCGATCCGGCGGCACGGTTTGCCTTCTGGTCGCTGGTTGTGGCGGCGCTGTTCACCAGTTTCTATAGCTGGCGCCTGATGTTCCTGACGTTCTACGGCGAGCCACGGGGCGACAAGCACACGCATGAGCATGCGCACGAAAGCCCGATGACGATGGTCGCGCCGTTGGGTATTTTGGCCGTTGGTGCAATCTTTGCGGGGATGGTCTGGTACAAGCCGTTCTTTGGCAGCGAAGAGAGCGTGGACAAGTTCTTCGGTGTGACAAAGGCGGAAGAGCACGCGCAGGTCCTGATGATCGGTGCGGCCCATGCGGCAACGGAAACGTCTGATGAGGATCACGGTGATGACCACGACAAGGTGGCAGCCGTTCCGGGGCAGGGTGCGATTTATCGCGCGCCAGACAATCATGTTCTGCATGACGCGCATTATGTGCCGGTCTGGGTGAAGCTTTCGCCGTTCATCGTGATGTTGATTGGCTTTTTGACGGCGTATCAGTTCTACATCCGCCGCCCCGATTTGCCAGGCAAGCTGGCGAAGAACCAAAAGCATCTTTACCAGTTCCTGCTGAACAAATGGTACGTGGATGAAATTTACGACTTCCTGTTTGTGAACCCTGCAAAGTGGCTTGGCCGGTTCCTTTGGAAGAAGGGCGATGGCAATGTCATTGATGGCGGGCTGAACGGTCTTGCTATGGGTATCATTCCGTTCTTCACGCGCCTCGCAGGGCGTGCGCAGTCGGGGTACATCTTCACTTACGCCTTCTGGATGGTGATCGGGATTACGTTCCTGATCTTCTGGATGACGCTGTCGGGAGGAGCTGAATAATGCTTTTCGACAACCTCCTATCGATTGTCACCTTCATCCCACTGATCGGCGCGGCAATCATGGCGCTTTTCCTGCGCGGTGACGATCCGGCAGCACACGCGAACGCAAAGTGGCTGGCATTGGCGGCAACGTCTGCCTCTTTCCTTGCGTCGCTCTTCATTCTGTCGGGCTTTGATGCCTCGAACCCGGACTTCCAGTTCGTTGAGGAGAGCGAGTGGATCCTTGGCCTGACCTATAAAATGGGTGTCGACGGGATTTCGGTTCTGTTTGTGATGCTGACCACTTTCCTGATGCCGCTTGTCATTCTGGCGTGTTGGGATGTGACGCACAGAGTGAAGGAATACATGATCGCGTTCCTTGTGCTTGAAACACTGATGCTCGGTGTGTTCTGCGCTTTGGATCTGGTGTTGTTCTATCTGTTCTTCGAAGGCGGCCTGATCCCGATGTTCCTGATCATCGGAATCTGGGGCGGCAAAGAACGGATCTACGCATCCTTCAAGTTCTTCCTCTACACGTTTTTTGGCTCGGTCCTGATGCTGGTTGCGATGATCGCGATGTATGTGGACGCGGGCACGACGGATATTGCAGCCTTGTTGCGCCACAACTTCTCGTCTGAAGTTCTGGATGTCTGGGGCTTCACGATCATTGGCGGTTTGCAGACGCTGCTCTGGCTGGCGTTCTTCGCGTCTTTTGCGGTGAAAATGCCGATGTGGCCGGTGCATACTTGGTTGCCGGATGCGCACGTACAGGCACCGACTGCGGGTTCGGTCGTGCTGGCAGCGATCCTCTTGAAGATGGGCGGTTATGGCTTCCTGCGGTTCAGCTTGCCGATGTTCCCGATTGCCTCGGATTTGCTGGCGGACTTCGTTTTGTGGCTTTCAGCGATTGCGATTGTCTACACCTCGTTGGTCGCGCTGATGCAGGAAGACATGAAGAAGCTGATCGCTTATTCGTCCGTAGCACACATGGGATTTGTGACGGCTGGTATCTTTGCCGCGAACCAGCAAGGTCTGGATGGTGCGATTTTCCAGATGATCAGCCACGGGTTTATCTCGGGAGCGTTGTTCCTGTGCGTCGGCGTGATCTACGACCGGATGCATACGCGTGAGATTGACGCCTACGGAGGTCTGGTGAACCGGATGCCGGCTTATGCTTTGGTGTTCATGCTGTTCACAATGGCGAACGTCGGATTGCCGGGAACGTCGGGTTTCGTGGGTGAATTCCTGACGCTCATGGGTATGT
>JABDPD010000135.1 GCA_013042895.1 Boseongicola sp.
CGCTTACACAATAACCCCGCCATCGCAGGCAAGAAATTGCCAATCACCAACAGCGGAAGAAGTCGAAATCACCGGAATTCTGGGGATAACTGGCCGACTTAATCAACAATAATATGGATCCGCGAGAACCATCTCCAAAACAGAAACGCGGCCACCCATAGGGCAGCCGCGTTCAGGTTGATCAAAACTTAGGTTTTAGTTCAGAGCCGCGTCGGTGATCTCGCTGGTCCAGGCCCCTTCCGGAACCGCCGTGATGACCGGATCAGACCCACCCGCCAACAAGGTCGACACTGTGCGATCAAAGTCAGCCGGATCAAGCGACCCGTCCGAACCTGCTGTGAGCTTGGCAATCTCGCCCATCATACGAACCTGATGCGCTTCGGTCTGCGCGCCGGTCTCGTCGTTGTCGAGCACGATCATTGCAGCATCCATGGGGTTCTCTTCCGCCCACTTCCAGCCCTTCATCGAAGCCCGCACGAAGCGCACCATCTTGTCCTTGAACGCCGGGTCCGCCAGGTTTTCTTCGAGAACGTAAATCCCGTCCTCCAACGTGGCGACACCCATATCCTCATACTTGAAGGTCACGAGTTCGTCCTCAGACACGCCCGCATCCAACACCTGACCAAACTCGTTATAGGTCATCGTTGAGATACAATCCGCCTGACGCTGCAACAAAGGATCAACGTTAAAGCCCTGCTTCAACACTGTCACACCATCGTCGCCACCATCGGTCGAAATGCCTTCCTGAGACATCCACGACAGGAACGGATACTCATTGCCGAAGAACCAGACACCAATTGTCTTGCCCTTAAAATCCTGTGGGCCGGTGATCCCGGTATCCTTCCAGCATGTCAGCATCAGACCCGACGACTTGAAGGGCTGCGCGATGTTCACGACCGGTAACCCCTTCTCACGCGCGGCCAGTGCCGACGGCATCCAGTTCAGCATGGCATCGGCGCCACCGCCTGCCAAAACCTGTGGCGGCGCAATGTCGGGGCCACCCGGAAGCACCGTTACATCGAGATCTTCTTCCTCGTAATACCCATTCTCAAGCGCCACGTAATAGCCCGCAAACTGAGCCTGCGTGACCCACTGTAGCTGCAAGCGCACTTCATCAGCGGCAGATGCCGCCCCTGCGCTCAGTCCAAAAGCCGCCACGGCCCCTGTCAAAAACTTATTCATCTCAAGTACTCCCCAGTTTGGTTAACGTCTTTTTGTCGTCTCATCGTCTCTGCGACGGATGCCAAAAGGTAAGCCACCTCTCCAGCATCGTCAAAAATCCATAAAGCAGCGAGCCCGCCAACGCGGCCACCACAATCACTGACCAGACCATATCAAGGGCCAATTGTCCAAGCGAGGCGTTGATCCGAAAGCCTAGACCAACGGTTGGCGATCCGAAGAATTCGGCCACAATCGCACCGATCAAAGCCAGAGTTGCCGAAACTTTAAGCCCATTGAAAACAAAGGGCAAAGCCGCCGGAAGCCGTAATGTCATCAAGGTCTGCCAATAACTCGCCGAATATGTGCGCATCAGGTCGCGCTGCATCGAGCTTGTGTCCGCAAGCCCCGCAACGATGTTCACCAGCATTGGGAAAAACACCATGACAACCACCACCGCTGCCTTTGATTGCCAATCAAATCCGAACCACATCACAAGGATCGGAGCCGTACCGACAATCGGCAGCGCGGCCATGAAATTGCCCACCGGCAACAAACCGCGGCGCAGGAAATCATAGCGATCCACCAATATGGCCATGCCAAGCGCCAAGAGGCATCCGATGACATACCCCGACATTGCGCCTTTCAGGATCGTCTGCACAAAGTCCGCCCAAAGCGTCGGCAAATTTCCCATGAATGTGCCTGCTATCTGGCTCGGCGGCGGCAGAATTACCGCAGGTACGTCCAATGCTCGCACAATCGCTTCCCAGCCGACAAGGACGACCGCGCCAAGCGCGAACGGCGCCACCGGACGCGCCACGCCCGGCGCCTCTGACCATCCGGACAATGCATCCACAAATTGCCAACCGATATAGGCAAAAAGCACGATCCAGAGGATCGCCATAGCCCCATCGGTCTCAGCTCTTGCTAATGCCAAAAAGCCGATGACGACAAACAGTGCCAAAAACACAATCGCTGAAACAGTCGTCCCCATGGCTTCGCGAATCCGTCTCACGCGCTCCCCCCTTTCGGCCCAATCAACACCGATTTTCGGTTCACGCGCGCCCACTCCCTTCTCATTCTCTTGAAAATGCCCGTTGCGGTCGACAGCCTTTGCTGAGCGGCATCAACGTCGAGTGCTTGCTGTCGACGGAATCTCACGAAGCCCGTGTGTCCCGACTGCTCAAAACACCGAAACCGCAGTCTCCACGTACTCTGCCAGGAAGGCGCTCTGCCGGCAGGTGCAATATCAGCCACCTGCATTTTCACGGTTGCGCTCCCATGGCTTTCAGGGTCCGCCGCTCAATCCAACCAATGAGCCAAACCAGCCCCGCCGCCATCACAGCCGCGACAATCAGGGCCGCCCATATTTGTTCGGTTTGACCGTAGTAACTGCCACCCAGCATCCGCGCGCCCAAGCCACCGCGCTGCACAGGCAGCTCGCCAACAATCGCGCCGACCAGCGAGGCCGCAATCGCGATTTTCAACGACGCAAAAAGATAAGGCACCGACGCCGGTAAACGCAGCTTCCAGAACGATTGCGCCTTGCCCGCACTATAGGTCCGTAGCAAATCAAGCTGCATCGCGTCCGGGCTACGCAATCCCTTCACCATCCCCACCGCGACCGGGAAGAACGAAAGGTAGGCTGATATCGCTGCCTTCGCGACAAGCCCCGACAGTCCAACCGAGTACAAAACCACAATGATCATTGGCGCCAATGCGACAATCGGAATGGTCTGGCTGATGATTGCCCAGGGCATCACACTCAAGTCCATGGCCCGGTTGTAGACGATCCCAACCGCCAGCAAGACACCCAGCACCGAACCAATCATGAACCCGAGAACGGTGGCCCCCAATGTCACACCGCCATGATACACCAGCGAACGGTTCGACAACGTCCCTGAGCGCACGATCCCGCGCCGCCCGGTCGTCTCTTCGACCCAGGTCGATTTCCACAACTCACCGGCCACCTGATGCGGCGCCGGCAGTCGAGCGCGATCCATCGACCAGGAAGCCCCCAACAGATGCGTGTTCGCGACCACCAAGCCCCAACGCCCGGCATCCCGCCGCTCCGCCGCTGAGGGCGGCACGACAACAGCGCCTTCCCTTTCTGCCTGAGTCAGCACTTCTTTCACGTTCATTGGCACAACGGCCACGTACCAAAGCGCCAGCAGCGCCGCCACGATCGCCAGCACCGGTAGCACGGTTCGCCCAAACCAAT
This sequence comes from Boseongicola sp., assembly GCA_013042895.1. Taxonomy (GTDB): domain Bacteria; phylum Pseudomonadota; class Alphaproteobacteria; order Rhodobacterales; family Rhodobacteraceae; genus Boseongicola. The sequence goes on from JABDPD010000135.1 coordinate 3,380, forward strand.
TCCCGGCACGTCCTGTCATAGTGCTGAATCCCTAACACATCGCAAACATGCAGAGCGGTCACACCGACGTAATACCGACGTAATACCGATATGATACCGACGTGATCTCAAACCTCGTCTCCATGCCCGGCGCGAAGCCCGTCCCGCACCCGGTGTGCGATCTCGATGAACTCCGGCGTATCGCGAATGTCGAGAGGTCGCTCACGCGGCAAAGGGCTCTCAATCACGTCCGTGATGCGCCCAGGACGCGGACTCATAACCACAATTTTCGTAGACAAATAAACGGCTTCCGGGATCGAGTGCGTCACAAAGGCAATCGTCTTCTTGGTCCGATCCCAAAGTGCCAGCAACTCCTCATTCAACCTATCCCGCACAATCTCATCGAGCGCGCCAAATGGTTCATCCATCAACAGCAAATCCGCATCAAACGCCAACGCCCTCGCAATGCTCGCCCGCTGCTGCATCCCCCCCGACAACTGCCAGGGGTATTTTTTCTCAAATCCAGCTAATTCAACAAGTTCCAGCACGTTCTTCACGCGATTATCCATGTCATCGCGCGCATATCCCATAATCTCCAAAGGCAGCCGAATATTCCCCCCAATCGTGCGCCAGGGGTACAGCCCCGCAGCCTGAAATACGTAGCCATAAGCCCGAGCTTTTCTTGCCTCATCCGCGCTCATCCCGTTCACAGTCAGCGTTCCGGACGTCGGATGCTCCAAAGCCGCAATTGCGCGCAAAAACGTCGTCTTCCCGCACCCCGAAGGCCCGATAAAAGAAACGAAATCCCCCTTTTCCACAGTCAGATTAACGTCTTTCA
>JABDPD010000137.1 GCA_013042895.1 Boseongicola sp.
AGAAACGGTCAGTATTTTGTTCGAACCAGTCATTTCGGGTCGCTTTCTCCCTTATCCAGCAACAATGTGTTTACCAAGAACGGGGTCGGAAATAGGGATACTCCTAAGGAATTCACGGGATATTTTCACGTCACAATTGTGGCGCGCAACTTAGTAACAGGTATTCGGACATGGATCATCAGCAAGTTCAATCCCGGCAAGGCGTCACATTGGTAGGCGGGGGCGAGCCTAGCGTACAAAGCCTTGAGGAAGCGTTGAAATTTGCGCCCTTGTTGGTTGCAGCTGATGGCGGAGCAGATCGGGCGATTGCGCTTGGGGCTGTGCCGGAGTTGATTATTGGGGATCTTGATTCGGTTTCGGAGGCTGCGAAGGCGCGCGTTGGGGCCGAAAACGTGGTCGAGGTTTATGATCATGACCGCACGGATTTTGAGAAATGCCTAGCCGCAATTGAGGCGCCTTTTGTGATTGCAGTGGGGTTTGCAAATGCGAGGTTGGACCACACGCTGGCGGTGATGACCGCGCTGGTACGGGATATTGGGCGATCGGTGATTGTGTTGGGGGAAGACGATATTGTTTTTTCGGCCCCGCTTGAATTGGCGCTGGATCTGGAGATTGGCTCACGGCTTTCATTTTATCCTTTGGCGGAGGTTCGGGGTCGCTCGCAAGGATTGGAGTGGCCGCTGGACCCCCATGTCTTCTCGCCGATGGAACGGGTAGGCACCTCGAACCGCGTGACCGGTCCAGTCCGGGTGTCATTTGATGGTCCGGGCATGTTGGTGATCACGCCGCGGGAGGCGCTGGCGGCTGTGGTGTCTGCTCTGACTGGCTAAGGCGTTGTTCTCGCACCAGGATGTAGAGGCCTGAGGCGATGGTGATACAGATGCCAATGAGCGCAAGGCCGTTCGGGAAATCCCGGAAGATGAACCAGCCGAAGGCCGCAGCCACCGGTATTTCAAGGTATTGCATCGGGGCGAGCGTCGCGGAGGGTGCGAAACGCAGAGACCATGTCATGAGGAGGTGGGCGAAAGTGCCGATTGCGCCGAGCGCGAAGAGAAGTGCCCATTCGTTGCCGGTGGGTGATGTAATTGCAAGACCGGGGAAGCTGAAGGGTGTTGCAATGAGCAAGACAGGAAGAAGGACCAAAATCGCCATGAGGCCGGAAATGGCCTGAAGTGTGATGGGGTCGACGTCCTTGGCGACCTGACGGGTCACCAGCATAAATAGTGCGAAATCGAGTGCAACCCCGAGCGGGAGAAGGGCGGGCCAACCGACCTCTGCGAAACTCGGTTGAATCACCAAAAGCGTACCTATGAAGCCGACGGCGCAAGCGGTTATGCGGCGGTGGCCGACTTCTTCACCGAGCACATAGTGACCTAGAATCAATAAGATAAAGGGCATTACGAAGGCGATAGCGACTGCGTCGGCGAGGGGCAGGAAGCGCAGTGCCAAGAACATCATTCCGATGCCAAGGATATGGAGGACGGTCCTGATCGCTGTGAGGCGGAAGATGCGGCCCCTCATTGCGAGCGATTTACCGGTAAACCAAACGAGGGGAGCGAGAATGATGACCTGAAGCGCGAAGCGGACGGTGACAAGCTGACCGACGCCGATGCTCTCACCAAGGAGTTTTGCGATGGAATCACCCATTGGAGCGAGGACGCAAAAGCCGAGCATGAGAAGGATGCCAAGGACGGGGCGGTCGGTGTTCATGAACTCAGGCTAGCGATGAAGGTTGCGAAGTGCGAGGATCGTTTTGGACGGGTGGCTTTCGCAGGAGAACGCTGCCCTCCCGGACACTCCCGAGGTATCTATGAAAGGATGAAGAGGGAAGCTCAAGCTTGCTCACAGAGCCGGATCGTGGTGAGACGGGGCGACAGTTTCGAGGAGAGCGAGCCATGCGTGCCCAACCTAAAGCCAGCCATTTTGTGAACGGATCATATGTTGAGGATGCCGATGGTGCGGCGATTGATTGTGTTTATGCCGCCAATGGCGAGGTAATCGCGCGGCTTCATGCAGCAACAGACGCTGTGGTTGAACAGGCTTTGGCGGCGGCAAAGGCGGCGCAACCGGCCTGGGCGGCGTTGAGCGGGACCGAGCGGGGGCGGATTTTGCGGCGGGCGTCAGATATGATCCGGGCGCAGAACCAGTCGTTGTCTGAGCTTGAGACGATGGACACGGGCAAGCCGTTGCAGGAAACGCTGGTAGCGGATGCGACAAGTGGGGCGGATGCACTGGAGTATTTCGGTGGTTTGGCTGGGTCTTTGACGGGCGAGCATATTCCTCTGCCTGGGGGTGACTGGGCTTACACGATCCGCGAGGCTCTGGGTGTCTGTGTTGGAATTGGAGCTTGGAATTATCCAACACAAATCGCCTGTTGGAAGGCGTCTCCGGCTTTGGCATGCGGCAATTCGATGGTGTTCAAACCCTCTGAGACGACGCCTTTGTCCGCGTTGCGGATTGCCGAGATTCTGTCCGAGGCCGGTTTGCCGGATGGAGTTTTCAATGTCGTGCAGGGGAGGGGCGAGGTTGGCGCGTCTTTGATCACGGATGATCGGGTAGCGAAGGTATCGCTGACGGGGTCTGTGCCAACAGGGCGCAAAGTGTATTCGGCGGCTGCGGAAGGGATGCGCCATGTGACGATGGAGCTTGGGGGCAAGTCTCCGCTGTTGATATTCGCAGACGCCGATCTTGATAAGGCGGTGTCAGGCGCGATCCTTGGGAACTTTTATTCGTCGGGTCAGGTGTGTTCGAATGGGACGAGGGTTTTTGTCGAGCGGACCATTCGCGAAGCCTTTGTTGAGCGTCTGGTTGAGCGGCTAAAGACGGGGGTTGTAATGGGCGATCCGTTGGATGAGGCGGTGACGTTTGGGCCGATGGTCAGCGAAGCGCAGATGGAGATTGTGCTCGGGTATATTAGCCAGGGTGTCGCTGAGGGGGCTGTTGTGGCGCACGGAGGAAAACGTGCGGATCGTGATGGGTTTTTTGTGGAGCCGACGGTGTTTACGGGTGTGACGGATGACATGACAATTGCTCGCGAGGAAATCTTTGGGCCGGTGCTTTCGGTGTTGGATTTTGACACCGAAGATGAGGCGATCACGCGGGCGAACGACACGGTGTTCGGTCTGGCAGCCGGGGTGTTCACGCAGGATTTCGCGCGTGCACACCGGGTGGTGAAGGCGTTCGATGCAGGAACCTGTTACATCAACCACTACAATGCGGCCCCCGTGGAGATGCCGTTTGGCGGGTCGAAATTGTCGGGCGTTGGGCGCGAGAATTCCAAAGGAGCGATTGAGAATTACTCGGAGATGAAGGCGGTTTACGTCGGAATGGGAGACGTTGAGGCGCCGTTTTAGAATTTAATATCAGTGAGTTGTGGGGTGTCGCCAAGTCTGCGGCCCGATGATGGCTCAGCAATTTCTTGGAGAGTGCCAACGACGGACTCGTTGCATTGTTGATTCAACGCAAAAAAAAGGCGGCGACACCAGGGAGGAGGAGGTGCCGCCGCTATTTACAGAAGACCCAGG
>JABDPD010000145.1 GCA_013042895.1 Boseongicola sp.
AACCTTAACTCATTGGCTTTCGCCGGTTTTCCCGGTTGGGGGCTATGCCTACAGTCAGGGTCTGGAAACCGCCATCGCAACAAAAGAAGTGTTTGATGCGCCGAGCCTCACAGATTGGCTGGAAACCGTGTTGATCGACGGAAGCGGGCAAGCGGACGCTGTTTTGCTGACTGCGGCTATGGCTCCGGACGCTGATTTTCATAGCTTAAATGCATGGGCTGAAGCCTTGTCGCCTTCAGCTGAACGATGGCAAGAAACCATTGAGCAAGGTACCGCTTTCACCCGCGCCGTTAACCATCTTCAAGAGAAGTCAGAACCTAGCGTGGCGCTGCCAATCGCCGTTGGTAGAGCGGCCATGGGACTTGGGCTGCCCACCGAGAGGGTTGCTGCACTTTACCTACAAGCGATGATTGCAACGCTTGTAACTGGGGCGGTAAGACACATCCCGCTTGGTCAGGGCGAAGGCCAGAGTGTAATATCTGGATTGATGCAAACCATTCTACAAGTCGCGCGCGACGCACGAGGAAAAGGTCCGGAAGACATCCGTAGTGCGGCCTTCGGCGCAGATCGCGCATCCATACTTCATGAGACACAAGAAACACGGATTTTTCGCACATGAGCAAACTGCATGGACCTCTCCGAGTTGGCATTGGCGGACCAGTCGGTGCCGGGAAAACTTCGCTAACGGAGGCGCTCTGCCGAGAAATGGCGCAGAGATATTCGATCGCGGTTATAACCAACGACATCTACACCCGCGAAGACGCAGAGGCTTTGACCCGCGCGCAAGTCTTACCATCCGAGCGCATTCGCGGTGTTGAAACGGGTGGGTGTCCGCACACTGCAATCCGAGAAGATGCTTCGATCAACCTCGCTGCTGTTGCAGATCTGCGCGCAGCGTTTCCGGATCTCGATATGATCCTCATCGAAAGTGGCGGTGATAATCTGGCTGCGACGTTCTCGCCAGAGCTGGCGGATTTGACGATCTACGTAATCGACACCGCCGCGGGTCAGGACATTCCGAGAAAGAAGGGGCCGGGCCTCACTCGGTCGGATTTGCTGGTTGTGAATAAGTTGGATCTGGCCCCGCACGTAGGCGTCGATCCCGAGCTTCTGGCATCAGATGCCACCGATGCGCGCGCTGGGAAAGCGCATGTCATGGCCTCAATCCGGCATGGCAAAGGTGTCGCTGAGATCGTCGCATTTCTTGAAGACGCGGCAGGGCTTCAGCCCGCGTTGGAGTCAGCCTCGGTTGCCTGATTGGAGAGGGGGCGCTCTTGTTCCTTCAGGCGCGCTTCGGCGGCGTCGAGGTGATGTCGAAATCGTGGAATTGGTCGATCTGCAAGAACAGCCCGGCACAAGCGCGCGGTCAAGTGAGGACGATCCTCGGCAATGACCCGAGCCAGCAATGCGCGCAGGTAAGGCATATGCCGCCGCCGGGACCGCATCTTTCGGGCGAGTTGAACGGGCGTCAGATAGCCATTCACCGCAATTTCGCAGAGCCGTGAGATCAATCCCATAGTTCTCAAATCGCTATCAATCGCACCTGAACGACCCCGCCGATACCTGTGCTTGAAGATGTTTGGTCCACGGAAAAGAGCGGCATGCATCGCGTCTTCAACTTCGTCAGGGTCGTAAATGATATAGGCGGCATCCGCTGCTTCGAGCATATCGGGCGCAAAGCCGTAACGCGAGGTGAAGTCCATCCGACGGGTCCCTTCGAACCGGGTATCCCACTCGGTCAGATCACGCGCAAGCGTCGCTTGGGGTGAGATCGCGATCACCGTTGCGCCGGGTGCAACGACCGAAAACGCGGCCGCCGCATAGCCGCACATACCAGCGCCATAGAAGATCACCTTATCGAAATCCTCAAAGAACCCTTCGTCTACAAGGCGATCAAAATACCCGTAAACGAAATGGCTGCGATACCAGGTGTCTTTGAACGCTAGCAAGGTCAGATGCGACCAGCCGCGGCTTTCACAAACGTCAAAGCCAAGCGGTAGTCCGGTTTCGCTGACCGCGCGCGCACCTGCAAGCGTTTCAAATGAAACGAAAAGAACGTCCTGCGATCGGTCCACAAAGACCGCCGCATGGTTGTCACCCAATGGTGAAAAATATCCTTCTTCCTCGCCAATATCCTCAAGCTGAACAAGCCATTGGGTATCGGTAAGATCGTCGGATAGAGCAGCCCCCGCTACCATATCACTCGCCCCCGAACACACTACGTGAGAACCTTATCGGGGTAGAGGGGGGCGTGGCAAGATGCGGCGTGGCGACAAAGACCGATAATTGTTTCGCTATGGCCGAAGGACGGGAAGGGGGCTCTTCCCCCTAACCCCCGGGATTTTCAGACCCAAAGAGGATTAAAAGAAGGCCTGAAGTCCGGTTTGCGCGCGCCCCAGAATCAGGGCGTGGATGTCGTGTGTACCTTCGTAGGTGTTGACGGTTTCGAGGTTCATCATGTGGCGAATGACCTGAAATTCCTCGCTAATTCCGTTGCCGCCGTGCATATCACGCGCCATCCGCGCGATGTCGAGCGCCTTGCCGCAGTTGTTGCGTTTGATCAGGCTGATCATTTCCGGCGCGGCGTTTGCGGCGTCCATCAGGCGACCGACCTGCAAGGCCGCTTGCAGCCCGAGGGTGATTTCGGTCTGCATATCGGCCAGTTTCTTTTGAAATAACTGGGTCTGGGCGATCGGCTTGCCGAATTGTTTGCGGTCGAGCCCGTATTGCCGGGCGGCGTGCCAGCAGGCCTCGGCAGCCCCCATCACGCCCCAGGCAATGCCATAGCGCGCGCGGTTGAGGCAGCCGAACGGCCCCTTCAGACCGGCGACACCGGGCAGAAGAGCGTCTTCGCCGACTTCAACGTTGTCCATCACGATCTCGCCGGTAACGGAGG
>JABDPD010000146.1 GCA_013042895.1 Boseongicola sp.
TGAAAAGCGAGTTGGTGTCCTTGGATGACTACGAGTCGCGTCTTGATCGCACCCGAGTCTGGGCGCGAGAATGGCACTTCAGGATTGGCGTGCATCATTTGCGCGGGATTATCGATGCGAATGTGGCCGGCCGGCAATACGCGGAACTGGCGGCTGCGTGTGTGCGGGCTTTGTGGCCTTTTGTCGTCGTTGCATTTGGAGAGAAACATGGTCCCCCTCCCGGGCGTGGCGCGGTCGTCATCGCAATGGGTTCACTTGGTGCCGAAAAACTCAACGCGACATCGGATCTCGACCTGATAGTAGTTTATGACGCGGATGGTGTCGAAACATCAGAAGTGCGCCGTCCGTTGGCTACGCGATCTTACTATGCACGTCTTACGCAGGCCTTGGTAACAGCGATCTCCGCCCCAACGGCTGAGGGGCGGCTCTACGAAGTAGACATGCGATTGCGCCCGTCGGGTCGGCAAGGCCCGGTCGCGACTGCGTTGTCAGCATTCAAGACCTATCAAGAAACTGAGGCCTGGACTTGGGAGCATTTGGCTTTGACACGCGCCCGGGTTATCGCGGGAGAGTTTGACATTGGCGTCGAGCTCACGGCGTTTCGCAGTGCGCTATTGGGTAAGTCCAGAGATCGTAGCAAGGTACTATTGGACGTTGCCGAAATGCGTGCCCGGTTGGCGACGGCCAAACCCGCCGGTTCGACCTTGGATGTCAAGATGGGACCAGGGCGTCTGCAGGATGTTGAGCTATTTGCTCAGACCGGAGCGTTGCTTGAAGGCAAGGCGGCACGAACTCTGGGTGAACAGTTGACTTCGGCCATAAATGTGTTCGGACTGTCAGATGAGGACGGTAGTGCGCTGACGCGTGCCGCTGGACTGTTTTGGGGTGTTCAGTCCGCGGCAAGGCTCATTTCGAAGGATCAGTTGAGCAGCGACGCGACTGGAGCAAGCGCAGAGGCCTTCTTATTGAGAGACCTCAACATTGAGACTGTCTTTGCATTGGAAGAGGAAGTCGTAAAAACCTCTGAAACTATTGCTGCAATTATTGACAAGGCGATCGGTCCGCTTCCATCTGCAGATTGACATACGACGCGATTTAATTCGGAGGTACACATGCCGCGACAAGACGATCCCGCTGATCCGCGCGGGCTGATATATGAGAGTTTTCGGATTGACGGAATCCAGGAAAGCGAGTGTCGGTCAATTTTCCTCGACTGGGCGATTGGTGTGCCGATTGGACAAGACAGCACGGCATATGTGCGCATGTTGCTCGCTCGATTTGGCGCCGAGTACCCTGATCATCCAATGACAGTTGTTCTGAAAGAAGCGCTCAATCCGCCAGCAACGCGAGGTCGGCGAGGTGGCGCGTCTGGGCGGCGAACTTCAAATTAGAGGCTCGCTGCTTCCCGAGCAAGATCGGTAATACGTCCCCAATCCTCGGCCACGACGGCATCTTTCGGAGCAACCCACGATCCGCCTACGCAAATTGTGTTTGGAAGCCCAAGGTATTCCTCAGCATTTTTCAGGCTTACGCCACCGGTTGGACAGAAGCGTACTTGAGGTATTGGGGCGCCGATGGCCTTCAGAGCAGGGACTCCGCCAGAGGCTTCGGCGGGGAAGAATTTCTGCACCGCAAAGCCACGTTCGAGAAGACGAAGGGCCTCAGTTGCTGTAGCTGCACCCGGCAGCAATGGCAGCTCGGCATCAAGCGCGGCGTCAATAAGGCGATCCGTCGTTCCAGGTGTCACTCCGAACAGAGCCCCTGCTTCCTTTGCAGCGATTACATCTGCGGGTTTCAAGAGAGTGCCCGCTCCGACGACACCGCCTTCGATGGCGCTCATCTCGCGGATTGCATCCAGAGCAGCAGGGGTGCGGAGGGTGACTTCCAAAGCAGGAAGCCCTCCAGCCACAAGAGCTGAAGCCAGAGCGGCGGCAGAACTTGCGTCATCAACAACGAGGACGGGAATGACCGGGGCCAGCTGACAAATCTCGGCGGCCTGAAAACTGCTCTCTTCGGGGGTCATCTCGTTTCTCCGTCTTGCGTTGGTTGCGTAAATTTAGAGGTCTTAGACTACTGTGCCTGCACCATCCGCCGCCAACCCGCAACGGTCGCGGAATGGCTTGAACAGCTCACGGCCCAATCCTTCTTGATTTCCGGAAAGATCCGGTAGCACTAGGCTTCGGTGTTCAAAGTCTGTTTCTAGGCATTCCAGTACGCCAGAAACGGCATCGACCCGGACCATATCTCCGTCCCGAAGTTTGGCGATCGGGCCCCCGTCGGCCCCTTCTGGTGACAGGTGAATGGCAGAAGGGACTTTGCCACTTGCGCCGGACATCCGGCCATCGGTGACGAGCGCGACTTTCTGGCCCCGTCCAAGCAGGACCGACAGTATAGGCGTAAGCGAGTGTAATTCCGGCATGCCGTTGGCCTTCGGCCCCTGGAAACGAACGACCACAACGGTATCGTTGGTCAGCTCTCCGCTTTTGAATGCAGCTTTGACGGCGTCCTGTGTTTCGAAAATGCGGGCAGGGGCTTCGACGATCTGATGCTCGGCGGCGACGGCCGAGACCTTCATAACCGATCGACCAAGATTACCCTTCAATTCGCGGAGGCCACCGCTGCTTTTGAAAGGGTCATTAGCAGGTCGCACGATTTTGTCGTTGAGAGACTGTTTTGGACCGTCGATCCAAGTTAATGAGCCATCCTTAAGTGTTGGCTCACTTGCATAAAGGCCAAGGCCATTGCCGGCGACTGTGCTGGTATCGGGATGAAGAAGCCCTGCCTCGAGCAATTCACTAATCAAATAGGCAAGACCGCCTGCTGCATGGAAGTGGTTCACGTCTGCAAGACCGTTGGGATAAACTTTCGCCATTTGAGGTGTCGCGGCGGACAGGTCATTGAAATCCTCAATGTCGAGAATGACTCCTGCGGCACGGGCCATAGCAGGCAGGTGAATCACGAGGTTTGTTGAACCTCCCGTCGCCATAAGGCCAACGATACCGTTCACAAAAGCTTTCTCGTCAAGAATGTCAGATACAGGGCGATAGTCATTGCCTTGAGCAGTGATCGCGGCGGCGCGCCTTGTTGTTTCTTCTGTCAGCGCCTCTCGTAAAGGTGTGCCGGGATTGACGAAACTGGAGCCGGGCAGGTGAAGTCCCATGAATTCCATCAGCATCTGATTTGAGTTCGCTGTGCCATAAAACGTGCAAGTGCCGGGTCCGTGGTATGAGGCCATTTCGGCCTCCATCAACTTGTCGCGTCCAACTTCACCAGCCGCGAACTGTTGGCGTACTTTGGCTTTCTCGTCATTCGGCAAACCGGAAACCATTGGACCGGCAGGAACGAAAACACCCGGGATATGCCCAAATGTAGCGGCAGCGATGATAAGACCGGGAACGATCTTGTCACAAACGCCGAGGTACATGGCTGCGTCGAATGTGTTGTGGCTTAGAGCCACACCGGTAGCGAGTGCAATGACATCGCGCGAAAACAAGCTGAGCTCCATGCCGGTTTGGCCTTGGGTGACTCCATCACACATAGCAGGGACGCCACCGGCGACCTGAGCGGTTGCGCCAGCCTGCCGCGCTGCCTCTTTGATCTGGTCGGGGTAATCTTTGAAAGGCTGGTGGGCCGAAAGCATGTCGTTGTACGCCGTCACGATTCCGATATTCGGTGCGCGATCAGCTACAAGTGCGGCTTTGTCTTCGCCCATTGCTGCATAGGCGTGCGCCTGATTTCCGCAGCTCAAATGCGCACGTTTGACGCCTCCGTCTTGTGCGCGCTTGATTTTGTCGAGGTAGCTCCCTCGCGTTTGATCCGAGCGCGCAATGATCCGCTCCGTTACGCGGTGCACGGTATCGTTCAACGACATAGCAAAGCCTCCTCAAGGGGTTTCGCGCTCGCATAGCATCAATTGTTAACGCTAACAATATCGAAGCGCACAGATCTGCCACCGGTATGTTAGCGCTGCATAGCGGGATTGTTGAGACGGTTCTTTTCGTGAGTCTGGAGCGGGCGTAAGTCGGCTCCAACACAAACGATTGGAAGAAAAATGAAAGACTCAACAAAACAAGGCGAGATCAACCTAATGGCCATTGAGCTCGAAGCTCGAAGACTGCGTGCGAACTGGCTTCGTGAATTGCTTGGTGGTCGCAGGGCGCGCTGATCTCTTTTAGTCGCTGGTCGTTGCCGTTAAAGGAGACGGCATGACAGTTGAACGCCCAACAATCCGCCTTAAGCCCAAAACAGACTCCCGTCGTCTACGTCGCGGCTTCCCTTGGGTTTACGATAACGAATTGGTTACAGATCGACGCACAAAGGCCCTTGAGCCGGGTACGGTCGTGCGATTGGAAGATGCGGAGCGTAAGCCGATTGCGACCGCAACGGTGAACCCGAATTCGAAAATCTTAGCGCGAATCCTAGATCGCGATTTGGAAGCGAATATTGACCGAGACTGGTTGGCGCAACGGTTAATTCGGGCGCATAACACTCGAGATATGCTTTTCGACACGCCTTACTATCGGCTTGTGCACGCCGAAGCCGATGGGTTTCCAGGCGTGATCATTGATCGCTTTGGAGATGCGGCCGTCATTCAACCAAACACGGCGTGGGCAGATTCAAGGTTGGACGAACTCGTTGATGTTCTCGCCGAAGTTACCGGCGTCTCGGTCGTCTTCAAGAGCGCGTCCGGGCGTGCGCGGGCACTTGAAGGACTGGACGATCAATCGGCCTTGATACGGGGAAAGTTAGACGCGCCCGTTCCTGTACCTATGAACGGTGCCATCTATATGGCCGACTTGCTAGGTGGTCAGAAGACCGGATTATTCTATGATCAGCGCCCCAACCACGCCTTTGTAGGGCAACTATCCAAGAATACTGACGTTCTTGATGTCTTCTCGCATGTCGGCGGCTTTGCTTTGGCCGCGTTGGCGGCGGGCGCGAAGTCGGCCCTATCGGTAGATGGCTCAAATCCGGCCTTGACGTTGGCTTGGGCGGGCGCGAAAGCGACCGGCGTTTCGGATCGGTTTGATACCATGACTAGGGACGCCTTTGACGCTATGAGCGCGCTCGGCAAAGAAGGGCGCACGTTCGGCACCGTTATTTGCGACCCACCGGCTTTTGCTCCACACAAACAAGCGCGAGATGCAGGTTTGCGGGCTTATGAAAAAGTCGCCCGACTTGGCGCGTCTTTGGTCGTACCCAATGGTACGTTAACGCTATGTTCCTGTTCTCACGCGGCGGACCTTGATCAGTTTCGAGCAGCTTGTCTGCGCGGGATCGGACGCGCGCGTCGAGAGTGCCAGATTTTGCGGACCGGTTTTGCCGGACCAGATCATCCTCAACATCCGCAACTGGCTGAGAGTGGTTACTTGAAGGCTATTACTTTCCGGTTTCTCGGATGAAGGTTTTGATCGATGCTTGCGTACTCTACCCAACAGTTTTGCGGGAAATCGTAATAGGGGTCGCGCGACGGGGGTTGTTCACGCCATTATGGTCTCCTCGCATTCTTGAAGAATGGCGTCGGGGCGCTGAGAGGCGCGGGGAGAATGGGATAGCAGAGGTTGAGATCGCGTCACTAATTGCGATGTTTCCAGACGCTTTGGTACATCCCGCAGAAGAAACCGAGGCTCGGTTGTCTTTGCCCGACTCGGATGACATTCACGTTCTCGCAGCGTCCATTGACGGTAGGGCAGATGAACTTTTGACGCTGAATCTCAAGGACTTTCCGACCCGAACTCTGGCCCGCGATGGTATTCAATTGCGCGCGCCAGATTCATTTCTTCTAGAGCTATTTCATAACGAACCCAATGTCTTGAGGGAGGTTCTTGAAGCTGTTCTTAGTAAGGCAGAGCACCACGGCATCGATACTTCCAATCCCCGCGCCTTGTTGAAGCGCGCGCGTTTGCCAAGATTGGGAAAAGCGCTTTACGCGTCCTGACCGCTCCGAAGCCACTTTTCCTCATTTGCCTCGATTGCGGCGATGCGTTCAGCCGTTTTGGGGTGACTCATCAACCAGACTGGTGTCGATGCGCCATTCGCGCCGGTTAGTGTTTCTAGCTTTTTAAACAAAGACTTCTGTGGATCGGTGCCTATGCCAGATTTGACCAGTAGCGCGGAGGCATAGGCGTCGGCTTCATATTCGTCTCTACGAGAAAGGCGCGCAGCGAAGAGCGACATCAAGAGATTTGCGACAAATGCACCAACGAATGGAATGAAGCGGGACAGGACCATTGCGAGAGCCGTGCGCAGGGCGTTTTGGCCTGAAAAGTCGATCATGCGACGGCGGGAGTGACCTAGGGCAACGTGACCTAATTCGTGGGCAATAACGCTTGAAAGCTCTTCGGCTGTGACTTCGCCGGCCTTATATTTCCTGTAAAACCCGCGTGTTAGGAAGATGCGACCGTCGGGTGCGGCAAGGCCGTTCACTGGCTCTATCTCGTAGATGTTCACGCGAATACGCTCAAGTTCCAACGCAGCAGCCATCCGGTCCGACAGATCCTTTAATACTGGGTCCGCGAGCTCTGTCGACTGCGCATCAAGCGTTTTTTTCGTTCTCCACACAGAGAATCGATACATCACGAGCCCGTATAGAAGGGCCAAAAAGATCGGAGCGAATTTAATCATAAGGGTTATATGGGGCAGCGGTAGTGCGTCGGCAATGCGTCGGTGCCTAGCCCAATCGCCGCATCCCGCGCAAAAGGCCGTCGAGGGTCAAAGGTACCATGCGGTCGGCTCCGATGATCTCGCGGATCATCGCGGTCGATTGCGTGTATCGCCAGTGCGTCTCGGGCAAAGGGTTGATCCAAAGAGTGTCAGGCCACTGCCGGCATATGCGACGTAGCCAAGTCTCGCCGGATTCCTCGTTCCAGTGCTCATTTGCACCGCCGGGAATTGCGATCTCATAAGGAGACATGGCGGCGTCCCCAACGACGATGCATTTGTAGCTAGAGCCATAGGTGTTCAGGACGTCCCACGTAGAGATCTGGGAGTTCCACCTGCGGCTGTTGTCGCGCCAGACCCCTTCGTAGAGGCAGTTGTGGAAGTAGTATTGCTCGAGATGTTTGAATTCGCTTCGCGCGGCTGAGAAAAGTTCTTCTACAAGTTTGACATGCGCATCCATTGAACCGCCGACGTCTAGGAACAGGAGGACTTTTACCGCGTTTCTCCGTTCCGGGCGGGTTTTGACATCGAGGTATCCGTGTTCGGCCGTCGCGCGAATGGTTCCCGCAAGATCCAACTCGCTCTCGGCGCCCTCGCGCGCCCACTGGCGTAGTCGTCGCAACGCGACTTTGATGGAGCGGGTGCCGATCTCGCGCGTGTCGTCAAGGTCCTTGAAGTTGCGCTTGTCCCAGACCTTTACTGCTCGCTGGTGACGAGAATGGTCTTGGCCGATGCGCACGCCTTCGGGATTATAACCATAGGCGCCAAAGGGAGATGTCCCTGCCGTGCCAACCCATTTCGAGCCGCCTTGGTGACGCCCTTTTTGTTCCTTAAGGCGCTCGACCAGGGTTTCCATCAATTTATCGAAACCGCCGAGCGCTTCAATTTCGGCTTTCTCTTTCGAGCTGAGGTGCCTCTCCGCCATCTTGCGAAGCCAATCCTCGGGCAGGTCAAGCGCTTCGACCACGGCCTCCAGAGGGATGGTTTCGACACCCTCGAAGCTGGCTGCGAAGGCTCGGTCGAAGCGGTCGAGATGGGCTTCGTTTTTGACCATTGTCGTACGAGCGAGATAGTAGAAGGCATCGACATCATAAGTCGCGAGTCCAGCGTCCAATGCTCCGAGAAAGCCCAGATATTCCCGAAGGGTGACGGGAACTCCGCTGCGTCTGAGAGCATCGAAGAAGGGGAGAAACATCAGGTTGCGAGACGCTCAATGATGATCGTCAGGACGGCACCCAGCAGTGTGAAAGCAATACCATAGCCTGCGCCGTACTGTGCCATATCGAGCCGGTTTCCCTTGCGTTTGCGCGCATTGGAGATGCCAAGGAGTACGCCAACGACGGCGAAGGCTAGGATGATCATGTGGGGTTGTCCTGTCTGGTGCGCGGGCTGATAGCGCGAATTTCTGAGACTCGGGCACGTATGTCAGCTTCATTACCGAAGCCATAGCGCGCCCAGGCAAGAGCGTCGTTCTGGGCTTCCGCCGATTGAATTGGGCGGTCGAGTATCGCGAGGGCTTCCGCTTTGATGAGCAACAGAAGCGACAATAGCGCCGCGTGTTCGGATTGGGTGACGACCTCGAGGTTGCGATTTACGAGGCCCAATGCGACCTCTGCGCGACCGGCTGAGAGCTGGAACGCCGCGATTTGCATAGCGACATGGGCTTCGTGAATGGCAGTATCGGGTCGGTTTTGGTAGATCTTGCCCGCTGCGAGGAAGTTGCCCAGGGCCTGATCAGGATTGCGCGACAGGGACAGGCGCCCAAGAACGTAGTGCGAATAGGCGAGCCGCGTGTCGGTAGCTCCAAAACCGCCAGCAAGGGCGACGGCCCGACGGGCGGCGGTGATCCTTCGACCGCGGTTTTCGCCAGGGTTTGTCGCG
>JABDPD010000147.1 GCA_013042895.1 Boseongicola sp.
ATGAAGCGCGGTCAGGCGGAACGGTTGATGCCGATGCTTGATGAAGTGCTCAGCGCCGAGGGTGCGGTTTTTGAAGAGTTGGACGCAATTGGTGTCGGGGTAGGTCCGGGGAATTTTACTGGCATTCGAATATCGGTAAGTGCTGCGCGCGGGTTGGCGCTCGCCTTAGGCGTTCCAGCGGTTGGCGTTTCGGCGTTTGATGTTTTGCGCGGGGCCGCGCCTGATTGGGTAGGGCCCGAGCTGGTGAGCATTCCCAGCCAGCGACGCGACTCGGATGTGGTTTTGCAACGATTTGAAGCGGGCCGTCCGGTTGGAGCACCGTTTGAGTTGAAGATCTTTGGCACTCACGAATTGGATGTCGAGGCCTTTCCGGCAGAGGGCCGCATTCTAGGAGCCGAATGCGCCGCGCTTAACTGGATTTTCTGTGAACGCTTCGGACATCATGCCACCTATGACGATCCGAACATTGAACCGGTGGCCTTGGCCATAGCGCGCGCGGCGGCCAAACGGTTGTTGGCGGATCGCGAAGTGGAAGCCCCTGCCCCGGTTTATATCCGACCCGCGGATGCAGCTCCGGCGTCGGATCCTCCTCCTGTTATCTTGCCATGACGGCTGAGGAACTTGCCGCAATTCATCTTAAAGCGATGGTCGTCCCAAAAGCTTGGTCTGCTCAGACAATGCAGGGGTTCCTTGACTTTCCCGGGGCTGTATTGGCGACGTCGCAGGCGGGTTTCGCGCTTGGGCGCGTGGTTGTGGATGAAGCCGAGCTTTTGACGCTGGCTGTTGACCCTGACGCTCAGCGACAAGGGCAAGCAAGGCGATGTTTGCTGGATTTTGAGCAAATGGCGCGGGACAAGGGGGCTGCGCGGATCTTTTTGGAAGTAGCGGCGCCAAATGTAGCAGCACGTGCACTTTACCTGCAAGCCGGGTTTGGCGAAGGCGGGGTCCGGCGGGGGTATTACCGCGGCACTGAGGGTGAACCTATTAATGCGATCGTGATGAGCAAAACGCTGATACCTGCATGACTTTGCGTCATTTAAGGGCCTTCAGCCCATAAGAATCCCGAAGACTCCTATTGACCCTACCAAGCGTCTGCGGCCTTAATCGGAAATGATCTGACAATGATCAGACGAATTCGAACGCAATACGGGCGACCGCCCTATTTTGGCGTTCCTAAAAATGAGTAACCTGGGAGAGACCATATGACCCTCATGCAGAAACTACTTGGCGCAAGCGCCGTTCTGGCCCTGTCGGCGGGAACAGCGGCAGCCGAGCCTGCTCTGATTTTCGACCTTGGCGGCAAGTTCGACAAATCCTTCAACGAAGCAGCTTTCAACGGCGCGCAGCGCTGGGCAGAAGAAACTGGCGGCACTTTCCGCGAGATCGAGCTGACATCGGAAGCTCAGCGTGAACAGGCGCTGCGTCGCTTTGCGGAAGCTGGTGCGAACCCTGTTGTGATGACAGGCTTTGCCTTTGGTTCGGTTCTGGGTGAAGTTGCACCTGACTACCCGGACACAAAGTTTGCAATCATCGATATGGTTGTTGATCAGCCAAACGTCCGTTCGGTTGTCTTCAACGAGCACGAAGGTTCGTTCCTTGTCGGCATGATGGCTGGACTTAAAACCGAATCGAACACCGTTGGCTTCATCGGTGGCATGGACATTCCGCTGATCCGTAAGTTTGCCTGTGGCTATGCCCAAGGCGTGAAAGCGGCGAACCCAAGTGCGACAGTTGTTGCCAACATGACGGGCACAACGCCTGCGGCCTGGAACGACCCGGTTAAGGGTGGTGAGCTGACTAAGGCGCAGATCAGCCAAGGCGCTGACATCGTTTATGCCGCTGCTGGTGGCACAGGCGTTGGTGTTCTGCAGGCCGCGGCCGACGAAGGCATCTTCTCGATCGGTGTGGACAGCAACCAGAACTATTTGCACCCGGGATCGGTTTTGACATCGATGCTGAAGCGCGTTGACGTTGCTGTTTACGACGCTCTGAGCCAAGGCACTGACCTTGAGACAGGCTTCAACGTGATGGGTCTGGCGAATTATGGCGTTGGTGTTGCTCTGGACGAGAACAACGAGGCTATCGTTTCTTACGACATGCTGGCGCAGGTATATGCGGCAGCGGACAAGATCGTTTCGGGCGACATGATGGTTCACGACTATATGTCGGACGACAGCTGCCCGGCTCTCGAATTCTAAGACTGACGTCTTAACAAGATAAGGGGTGCGGCGCTGGTGCGGCGCACCCCCAAAAATAACCGAGGGGGACAACGGCGTGAGCGACGCACCGGCGATTGAACTCAAAGGCATTTCAAAAGCTTTTGGGCCTGTTCAGGCCAACAAAGACATTTCTATCCGCGTAATGCCCGGCACTATTCACGGGATCATCGGCGAAAACGGCGCCGGTAAATCTACGCTGATGTCGATTCTCTATGGATTTTACAAAGCTGACTCGGGTCAGATTTTCATAAACGGAAAAGAGACGACCATTCCCGACAGCCAGGCCGCAATTGGTGCTGGAATCGGAATGGTTTTTCAGCACTTTAAGCTGGTTGAGAATTTCTCCGTGCTTGAGAATGTAGTTCTCGGGGCAGAAGAAGGCGCGCGTTTGATGCCGTCGTTGTCGAAGGCGCGCAAGCTTTTGACGGAACTAGCGGATGAATATGAGCTGAACGTCGACCCAGACAAGAAGATCGAGGATATCGGCGTCGGCATGCAGCAGCGCGTCGAGATCCTGAAGGCGCTATATCGCAAAGCCGAGATTTTGATTTTGGACGAGCCGACAGGGGTTTTGACGCCGTCTGAAGCCGATCACCTATTCCGGATCCTTAAGGGTTTGAAGGATGAGGGAAAAACCATCATTTTGATTACGCACAAGCTGCGCGAGATCATGGATGTGACCGATACCGTGAGCGTGATGCGACGTGGTGAGATGACCGCGACAGTGAAGACGAAAGAAACCTCGCCCGAGCATCTGGCCGAGCTGATGGTCGGACGTAAAGTATTGTTACGCGTGGATAAAGAGCCCGCAACGCCTTATGCGAAGGTGCTTGAGGTAAAGGACCTGAGGGTCAAGGATGACGCCGGAGTCGAGCGCTTGAAAGGCGTGTCCCTGGACGTTCATGGCGGGGAAATTGTCGGGATCGCGGGCGTGTCCGGGAACGGTCAGTCAGAGCTTTTGGAGGTTCTGGGTGGTTATCGAAAGGCCAAGGGCAGCGTGACGATCAATGGCGAGTCGATTGATCTGACAGGACGCAAATCTGACGGTCAATCGCGGCGCGAGAAAGGGATTGCCCATGTGCCGGAGGATCGGCATCGTGAAGGGCTGATCCTGGACTTTCAGGCCTGGGAGAATATCGCTTTTGGTTATCACAACGACCCCAAGTATCAGAAAAATCGCTGGCTGATGGACAATCGGGCGATCCGAAAGGACACCGCCGATAAGATGGAGCGCTTTGACGTGCGCCCGCCCATTCCGTCGCTGACGGCGAAGAATTTCTCGGGCGGAAATCAGCAGAAGATTGTTCTTGCGCGCGAGATTGAGCGGAATCCGGAATTGCTGCTTGTTGGGCAGCCGACGCGGGGTGTGGACATCGGCGCAATTGAGTTCATCCACCAGCAATTGGTGGCTCTGCGGGATCGCGGGAAGGCGATTTTGCTGGTCTCGGTGGAGCTGGACGAAATCATGTCTCTGGCCGACCGGATTATCGTGATGTTCGACGGGCAGATCATGGGCGAGCGGATCGCCGGTCAGACAGACGAGCGTGAGTTAGGTCTTTTGATGGCGGGTGTGACGGATACCGGGC
>JABDPD010000167.1 GCA_013042895.1 Boseongicola sp.
ACCCGGAAGTGGTTGGGGAAAGCTGGCGGCAGATGTGGCTTACACGACTGGCCGCTCAACCGTTTTTGCTTGAAACTTGGGTCTCGCATCAGCGCCGGGATGCGTATTGGGAGCATGGGTCAATCTGTGAGAACTTCGATGCAATTGAGGCCGCGGTTTTGTCGATTGGCGGTTGGCATGATGGGTATCGAAACACACCTGCCGCTTTGGTCGAGAACCTTGCGGCGCCAGCAAAGGCAATCGTTGGGCCATGGATCCACAAATACCCACATTTCGCTGGCCCCGAACCGCGGATCGGTTTTTTGCAGGAGGCCTTAAGATGGTGGGATCGCTGGCTGAAGGGCGTCGAAACGGGCGTCGAGGATGACCCGGCGCAGCGTATCTGGCTGATGGATTCGGTGGCGCCGAAGCGCTGGATTGAGGCGCGTCCAGGCCGATGGATTGTGGTTAACGAACCCGTTCCGATGCAGATTTTACCATTTGGTGATGGTATCTTAGGTAAGGAAGGGAGTTTTTCGAATGAGGTCTGCACTCCGCAGAATTGCGGGGCCGGAACGGGAGAGTATTTCCCCTTTACCTTTGACGAAGACTTGCCCGGTGATCAGGCCGAAGACGACGCGATGTCGGTGTGCTTTGAAACGGCCGAGCTGGAGAAAGTGACCGACGTGGTTGGTGCGCCAGTGGTCACACTAGAGCTGACACCTAAGGCCAAGAGCGGTCAGATTGCGGTGCGCATGGTGGATCTGCGCCCTGATGGCAGCGCGACATTGATCAGCCACGGGTTTCTGAACCTACGACACCGCAACTCGCATTCTGAAGCGCTCGATCTGGTGCCGGGTGAGGCTGCGGAAGTGTCTGTGACCCTTGATCAATGTGCCTATCGACTGCCGATCGGGCACAGGCTTCGGGTCGCAGTTTCCTCTGCGTACTGGCCGTTCATTTGGCCCGCGCCGGATGCCGACGGAGTGACACTGACAGGTGGTGCGCTGGCCTTGCCCGTGCGAGCGACAGCCGAAGGCGACGAGGCGCGTTTCGAACCAGCAGAAGCCGCGCTGGCGTGGAAGGCAACAGCCTTGCGCGACGCCTCGTTAACGCGCGAGCAAGATGTCCTGGCGGACGGAACGACGGTCATAAAAATGACGACGGACAACGGTGAGATGCGGGACGACACGCATGGATTGGCGACAGGGTCGATCGCTGTTGAAGAGTGGCGCATACACCCGGATGATCCTTTGTCGGCTGAGGCCCGCTATGACTGGGTTGAGACAATGGAGCGGGGAGATTGGTCGGTGGAAACACGCAGCCATGTGTCGCTTTGGGCAGATGCTGATACCTGGCACGGCCGCGCAAGACTTGAAGCATATGAAGGTGAAACCCTTGTTTTTGAAAAGGATTTTAGCTTCGATATTGCTCGCGACGGGATTTGAGTGCACGGACTGTTGCCAATTGCGCGTCGCATCGCCTAGTCTCGACACATAGATCGGAGTGACATCCGGCTCACTGAGGGAGACTTCCATGCACCCCATCCTGTCGACGGTGCTTCAGCGTTTGGCGCTTGGCCTTTTGACGCTGTTCTTCGTGTCGGTGATTATCTTCAGTTCAATTGAGTTTTTGCCCGGAGACTTCACCCAAGCTGTATTGGGACAGACCGCGACGGAAGAAACCGTTGCAGCTTTCCGGCGGGAACTTGGGCTCGATCAACCTGCATATATTCGATACTTCGACTGGATCGGAGCGCTGGCTCAAGGCGATTTGGGCACGTCATTCTCAGGGCGTGCAGCGTCCGGTGTGGATCGGTCGCGGCCTGTTGTGGATTTGGTCGGGCCGAGACTTGAAAACACACTATTCCTTGCAACGATGACGGCGATCATCGCGGTACCACTGGCCCTGACTTTGGGCATTCTGGCCGCGCTATATCGCGGGTCGATCTTTGATCGGATGGTCAACGCGGTGACGCTGACGACGATTGCGATGCCGGAGTTTCTGGTCGCCTACATCCTGATTTTGTTCCTCGCTTCGCTCAACCCGATTTTCCCAAGCCTTGCCAATATCACGGTGGACACACCGTTCTGGGAGCGGGTTTATAAATGCGCCCTGCCCTCGATGACGCTGACGCTGGTGATTGTCGCGCATATGATGCGGATGACGCGGGCCGCGATCATTAACCTTTTGGCTTCGCCTTATATTGAGATGGCACGTCTCAAAGGTATCTCGCCAAGGAAAGTTATCTTAACCCATGCTTTGCCAAACGCATGGGCCCCGATTGCGAACGTCGTGGCGTTCAACCTCGCTTACCTCGTGGTCGGCGTTGTGGTGGTTGAGGTGGTCTTTGTCTATCCAGGTGTCGGGCAATTGATGGTTGACGCTGTAACAACGCGAGACATTCCGGTTGTTCAAGCCTGCGCGCTGATTTTTGCAGCGACTTATATCGTTTTGAACCTGATCGCCGATATCATTTCCATCGTCACCAATCCAAGGCTGTTGCACCCAAGATGACAGATGCTCCTGAGACATATTCCGCCAAGGATGAAGTTGGCCAAGTGCGCGCGCGCCGTTCGAGATGGGAGCGCACATGGATTGAGTTGAGGAAGGCACCACTCACGGCCTGGTTCGGGATGATTGTGATTGCGTGCTATGTTTTCGTTGCGATCTTCGCGCCGGTTCTGGCGCCCTACGGCGAGGCCGATAGTTCCTTCGGTGCCTATTTGCCCTGGGGCGACGGGCACGTCTTCGGCACGGATCAGATCGGCCGAGATATCTTGAGCCGGATGATTTACGGCGCACGAAACACAATGGGGATTGCATTTGCGACGACCATTCTGGCCTTCATGATTGGCGGTGGTTTCGCTTTGATGGCCGCGATCAGCCGGGGTTGGGTGGATCAGGTGATCAGCCGTTTCGTGGATATCCTGATGGCTATTCCGTCGTTGATTTTCGCGCTGATGCTTTTGTCGATTTTTGGATCATCCATTCCGGCGCTGATCATGATCATCGCGCTGTTGGACTCGACACGGGTGTTTCGACTGACCCGCGCTGTTGCGATGAACGTCGTGGTCATGGAGTACGTAGAAGCCGCAAAGTTGCGCGGTGAAGGCCTCGGTTGGATCATGCGGCGCGAGATCTTGCCGAACATCATGCCGCCTTTGGTGGCCGAATTCGGTTTGCGTTTCAGCTTTGTGTTCCTGACGATTGCGGCCTTGAGCTTCCTCGGAGTTGGTATTCAGCCGCCAACTGCGGATTGGGGATCAATGGTGCGGGACAATGCCTCGCTTATACAATTTGCGCAGTACGACCTGAAGGCTGGGATCACACCGCTGTTGCCGGCGGCGGCGATTGCGCTCTTGACGATCGCGGTGAACTTCGTGGTCGACTGGTTCCTGATGAAGACCAGCGGTTTGAAGGAATGAGTTTTTGCCAAATGGGGGAGCACTACTCCCCCAAACCCCTACGGGAAATTTGAGGGCCAATAATGAGCGACGATCTGCTTTTGCACATGAAGAACATCGTGATCGACGGGTTTTCCGACGAGCAGTGGCATCCGATCATCAAGGGCGTTGACCTTGAGTTGAAGCGGGGTGAGGTGCTGGGTCTGATTGGCGAGTCTGGTGCAGGTAAATCAACGCTTGGATTGGCGGCGATGGCTTTTGGACGCCCCGGTATTCGGTTGACCTCGGGTGAGATTTGGTTTGACGGGCAGGACTTGATGAAAGCCTCGGAAGCCGAGCGGCAGGCGATCAGGGGCTCGCGGATTGCCTATGTCGCGCAGTCTGCGGCGGCAGCGTTTAATCCGGCGCATCGCTTATTGGATCAGACGATTGAGGCGAGCCTGTCTCATGGGGTGAAGCCTGCTGGCGAAGCGGCGGAGGACGCCACAGCGCTTTATGCGGCGATGGATTTGCCGGACCCTGACAATATCGGCTTTCGCTATCCGCATCAGGTTTCGGGTGGACAATTGCAACGCGCAATGACCGCGATGGCTATGTCGGCGCGACCTGATCTGATTATTTTTGACGAACCGACGACCGCTTTGGATGTGACAACGCAGGTGAATGTGCTGGCAGCAATGCGTGAGGCGGTGGACCGCTTCAACACGGCGGCGATTTACATCACCCATGATTTGGCTGTTGTTGCGCAAATGGCGGATCGCATCAAAGTTTTGCGTTATGGCGAGGAGGTCGAGGAGGCGGAAACGCAGGAGATGCTCTCGAACCCGAAGGAGGCTTACACAAAGTCACTTTGGGCTGTGCGCTCAATCGAAAAGCCTGCGGAGACAAGCGAAGACTACGTTTTGGAGATCAACAATGTGACGGCGGCCTACGGCACGGTGCCGGTATTGCATGA
>JABDPD010000174.1 GCA_013042895.1 Boseongicola sp.
GACCTGACCTTCTTCGAGCCGATTCACCTCGTCGAAGACCCCATCCAAATCAGCCGCGTCCCGCTTGAAGATGCAACGGGTATCGCCTGCCTCGGCCCCTTTGACGCGCAAGCCGACCCCGCCGTCAACCGACCCGAGTTTCAACAAGCCATCGACCGGGGCCTCAAATTTCTCTGCGCCAACCCCGACATCGTCGTTGACCGTGGCGATAGCCGCGAGTGGTGCGCCGGGGCGCTCGCCAAGCTCTATACCGAGATGGGCGGCGAAAGCCTCTACTTTGGAAAACCGCACCCACCCGTCTACGACCTTGCGCGACGCCGTCTGACCGCGCTTGGAACGGAGATCCCGGACAACCGGATTCTCGCGATTGGCGACGGGATCATCACTGATATCAAGGGTGCGATGGGCGAGGATATCGACAGCCTCTTCATCAGCGGCGGCCTCGCGCTGGTTGAAACGCTGACCATTGATCAACCTGACCAGAGGGCGCTCGATGATTTTATCGAAAGCCAGCAGATCACGCCGACGTACGCGGTTGGTTTTCTGCGCTAAGCCGGTTTCTTCAACTAAGCCAGTCAGCTACGCGGTAACCTTCAACCAAAATATTCTAAGCTACTGAAAGAATTAATCTTTTCTTAACAATCTCGACCGAACGGTCTGTTAAGTTGCCGAAATCCGCCAACCACCGAACGGGCGCACCGACGCGATACCGACGTAGTACCGACAGGATACCGACGCGCGATTCCGAGGGTTTTCTGAGGAAAACGCCAAAATTAACCAGTTTTCGGAGAGGCCGGGTTTTTTGCACCGCACGGCACCTCAATTTTCGCGCAACACGTCCTGAAACGCTCCGCCGAACCGTTCAGCCAAACGCTCGCCTAACAACCGTTCAATGTCCCCGGCGCGGTCCGCTCCAAGAGTGGCAATCTTCGCTAGCATCGACGCGGAACACGACATCGGCTTGCCTGTACCGTCTTCGCCCCGCGCCAGATCTGCCTGTACTGCGAGCAGTCGATCATAGGTATCGCCTGCTGCACGTCCAGCCAGCTTGCGCCGGGCAGGATGCGCAGCGGCCTCCGCTTCACCTGTGATTATCTCCAGGAATTCAGCGCCATAGCGCTCCAGTTTTTTCGCACCAACTCCGGTAATTCCCGCCATTTCATCCATCGAGTTGGGCCGTATCTCGGCCATCTCGATGAGCGTCCGGTCATTGAAAATCACATAGGCCGGTACCCGCGCGTTCTCTGCCAAGGCCCGACGCTTGGCTTTCAAAGCCGACAACAAAGGCGCGTCTTCATCGCTCACCAAGGTCTTTGCCACAGGCCGTCGCCCCGGTTTCATTGTATCTTTTCTGAGAGTTATCGACGCCTCACCCCTCAAAATGGGCCGCGCGGCATCGGTCATCCTGAGACCCCCATGTCGCTCCGGATCAGGCCGCACAAGATCCTGCCCCATCATCTGCCGGAACACAGCCCCCCAGGTCCGCCGATCAATGTCCTTGCCAACCCCAAACGTCGGCAGATCTTCATGACCCCGCTGACGCACTTTATCTGTCTGATTTCCAATCAAAATATCCGTAAGGTGCCCGGCCCCGAACATCTCACCGGTGCGCAATATCGCCGACAGAGCCTTGCGCACAGCCTCGGTCCCGTCAAACGTCTCGGGCGGTGCATCACATAAGTCGCAGCGCCCGCATGGCTCTGGCGTCTCGCCAAAATAGCTTAACAAATTCAGACGTCTGCACTTATGCGCCTCAGCCAGTCCCAACAACGCATTCAAGCGCCCGTGATCCGCCATCCGCCGCTCAGGAGGGGCCAGCCCTTCATCGATCTGCATCCGCCTGAAACGAATGTCATCCGCCCCGAATAACGTCAGTGTCTCGGCTGGTGCCCCATCTCGCCCGGCGCGGCCAATCTCTTGATAATACGCCTCAATCGACTTCGGCAGGTCCGCATGAGCTACCCATCGAATGTCCGGTTTATCGATCCCCATCCCAAAGG
>JABDPD010000180.1 GCA_013042895.1 Boseongicola sp.
GTCCTGACGCTCGTGTCGCCCATGACCGGGTCTTTCCTCAAATGTTGGGCTGACCGCGCCGCTTCAGGCAAAAATGTCGTAGACGGCCGCTCATTTTGCGATAATTGCGGCAAGACGCTGGCCGCCCGCGATCTGGTGCCGATACTAAGCTGGGTTTTCGCAGGCGGCAAAAGCCGCTGTTGCGCGACCCCTCTGCGCTGGACTCTGCTGACCCCCGAAATCACCAGCCTGCTCCTTGCGGTCTGGGCTGTTGTTACGATGCCTTTGCATCTGATGCTGCCCACGCTCATTATCGCATGGCTGCTGCAGGCCATTGCCCTTCTCGCGGTGCCAGCCCCGCGCATCGCCACTGTACTCTCTATGATCCTTGCTCTTTTTGGCCTCGGGATGTCCTACGCTGGGTTAACCGGTGATATAGGGACCCGCCTTCTCGCCTTCGCGCTTGGCCTTCTATGCGCCACTGTCGCATGGACCGGCGCAAGCGACCCCCGCGCGCGTTACTTGCAAGCCGCGACATTCCTGCCTGCGATAGGCGCGCTTCTTGGCGTCGCCCTGATGGCTGCCGCAATCCTTGCTGGCATCGCGCTTTCCCTTCTCCACAACGCCTTTTTTCGCATGATTAAGCGCCCGAACGAAGAAACCGTCTCTCCCGCAACCTCGCTTGCCATTGGCCTCGCCGGGGGGACTTGGCTTGTCTGGCTCTACGGAGGCGCGCTTCTGCGAGGTCTCACCTACGGGTTCTAGCCCCTCAGGTTACCCGGGAAAGAACTATTGCCCAGCGCACCAACAAGAAACCCGCAATTGTTGTGTCTGGCGAAACAAAGTAAGTGTTGTAGCTGCATGGTTGCCAAATTTTGGTCGAATTTCGATGCCACAAGGCTAGGGAAAACAAGCGCAAATATACTGGGAAAACATGTCCGGAGAATTTGACGAATACGTCGACGATTATGTCGACCAGCACAGTCAAAGCATTCGCCTATCCGGCGAAAGCCCTGATTTCTTTGCCGAATATAAGATAAAGGCCCTGAAAAAGATGGCCGACGCATGGGGATATTCCTCGCCCGCGATCTTGGATTTTGGCAGCGGTATAGGCAATTCGGTCCCCGCCTTCCGCACCTATTTCGAAGGCGACGCAGTAACGCAATCCGATCTCTCCGCCGAGAGCCTCACCCGCGCGCGCACGCTTCACGGCGGCACCGACCCTCAAATCCAAATCGCCGAAGACGGGATTTCCGTGGCTGACAACAGCTTTGACCTCGTCTTCACCGCCTGCGTGTTCCATCACATTCCGCACGAGGAGCACGACTTCTGGCTGAAAGAACTCCGCCGGGTCACAGCGCAAAACGGTCGCCTCGTGATCTTCGAGCACAACCCATGGAATCCCCTCACGCTACATGCGGTCCGCAATTGCCCCTTCGACGTGAATGCTCACCTGATTTCCGCCCCTGAAATGGCCCGCCGCCTGCGCCGTGCCGGATGGGTCGATGTCGAGAACACCTTCCACGTCTTCTTCCCCGCAGCCCTCGCACCATTGCGCGTCGCCGATCCGGCACTCGGATGGTGCCCGCTCGGCGCGCAATACTCTTGCGCAGGCCGCGCGCCGTGAGCGAGAGCATGTCAAACTCCACCAACACCCTCACCCAACAGCTTGCGCGCTTTGCCACAGTCGGCGCTTTGAACACGGTGATCGGCGTTGCTGTGATTTTTGCCTGCTATCAGCTTTTTGACCTAGGCCTGACGCTTTCGAATGCCATCGGCTACGGCACTGGCCTTGTGATTTCCTTCGCTCTGAATGGCGCATGGACCTTTGGCTCAAGCCAGTACAACGCCCCAGCGATCGCGAAATTCCTTGTCATCGTCGCAATCGGCTTTTTCGCCAACCTCGCCGCGATCAACCTTCTGATGGCGCTGGCCGTACCCTACACAATCGCGCAACTCTTCGGCGTCTGCACTTACAGCGCGCTCGTTTTTCTCGGAATGAAATATGCCATATTCAAAGAATGACCGCGAGAACCTGACGCCACGGGAGCGCCCAACGCCGACGCTTTCGATCGTTGTGCCTTGCTACAACGAAGAAGAGAGCCTGCCGTTTCTTCTCGAAGGCATCGACAAACTGAACGAAAACCTGCTCGCGACAGGACGCATCGAGCAACCTCTGACACTATGGTTGGTCGATGATGGCTCGGCTGATCGTACGTGGGAACTGATCAAGACGACAACGGCGCGATTTGAAATCTCGGGAATAAAGCTGTCGCGCAACCACGGACACCAATACGCCCTTCTTGCAGGTCTTATGCAAGCGGACGGCGACGTTATCGTATCAATGGATGCCGACCTTCAGGACGATCCAAACGCGGCTGGCGAGATGATCGACCACTACCGAAAGGGCAGCGAGATCGTCTTCGGCGTGCGTGCTTCGCGGACCACGGATTCCGCCCTCAAACGCAAAACCGCGCAAGGGTACTACCGACTCCTATCAATCCTTGGCGTCGACCTCATTCCCGATCACGCGGACTATCGCCTGATGAGCCGCAAGGCCCGCGACACGCTTGCCTCTTTTGGTGAAAGCAACCTTTACCTGCGCGGTCTCGTTCACAAACTTGGCTTTCAGACTTCTATCGTGACCTACGACCGCGCCGAACGTTCTGCGGGCGAAAGCAAATACAACCTGCGCCGGATGATCAGCCTTGCTATCGACGGCATCACCTCGTTTTCGGTGCGGCCTCTGCGGCTCATCACACTCAGCGGCTTTTTCATCGCTGCAGCTTCGTTTCTCTTCATCGCCTACGCGCTTGTCGCATGGTTCATGGGCGAGACGATCCCCGGCTGGGCCTCCACCACCTTGCCAATCTATTTTCTAGGCGGTGCACACCTGATCGCACTTGGCGTGATCGGCGAATACATCGGCAAGATCTATACCGAGACCAAAGCCCGGCCGCGCTTCATCATCGACACTACCATCCACAATGACGCCAATGAAACGGCCAAACCCGAAGCCGCACCGAACCAGAAAGCCGCAGAGTGAACGGCACCCCAATGCCGAAAGACCTCAAGTCACCGAACCAGCCGCTCTATGCGGCTCTGGCCTTCGTGATCGCCACATTACTCACCGCTCTGCCGATTCTGATCCACTTGCATCTGCCGCTGGTCGACCTGCCAAACCACATTGCGCGTCATTACATCTCAACCGCCCCGTCGGAACCGCTTTCAACTTATTACACCTACGACTTGAAACTGGTCCCCAACGCCGCCGCCGATCTTGCGTGGATCGCATTCGGAGGCGACATGGACCCAACCCGATTTTCGCAACTTACGATGGCGTTCTATTGCGCCAGCTTCATCGGCGCGACGATGCTTCTGTCGAGGCAAGTACATGGCCGCTGGAGCCCATGGCCAGCCGCCGCAGGACTGCTCGTCTACAA
>JABDPD010000183.1 GCA_013042895.1 Boseongicola sp.
CTCGTGCAGCTTGCACATCGAGAAACACTGCGAAGAAAAACGAGACAAATCCGACAACCACAAGGATGCGGCTAGCGTGGGCTAGGGCGATACGGCGTTCGATCCCTCCGGCTTCCGCACCGATTATCATCATGTCGTTCAAACCGCCTGGCGCCGAGGAAAAATAAGCGGTTACAGGGTCATAGCCGCCGACCTTGCGGTACACCAAGAATGCAAGACCGAAGGCCAAAGCGACATAAACCGGCAAAACGGCGATGGTGAACAACCAGCTAGCAACGTTTCCGAAGATGATCGGCGAAAACCCGGATCCCAACATAACGCCCAGAACTGGCAGCAGTAATTTGCGCAGAATGATAGGGGCTTGCAAATTGGCACCAAGGACGGCGGCGAGTGTGACCATCAGGATTGGTCCGAGCATCCAAGGGAGGGGAATACCCAATCGGCTTGCCAAGATTGCCCCGACAAGGCCTATTGCAAGCCCAGTCGATTGCCGGAGAACAGGTGTCATGAATATACTTCGCTCAGCGGCGAGCGGACCTTGCGTTACTTGCGGCTATGACACGGATGCTAGAGATGGCTTCAAGTTCGATGTTCGACAGAAAGGCCGCCGCTATCAATTCGCGCGATTGCTGGGTGGACACTCGAGTTGGTTGTTCAGGTGGGCGTGCCCGGAAAGAATACACAGCGACTCCGGTTCCGGCTGCTGCGCCACCTTCGCGAACAAGTTGCGCATCATACCATCCTTGCATCGGCGGAAGACCCGTGGCTCGGATGATCACGCCTCCAGGAAGCCGTTCTATTACAAGGCCTTCGACACTTTGGACCAAGGGCCGGTCGTCGACAAACTGCGCAATGTCAACGTCATTCAATTGTTCTACGGGCTCTTCCTGAGAAAACCAGTTGAAAGGATTGAGGCTAACGCCTGAGCCACAGCCACTGAGCGCGATCGCTGTGATGACTAAGAGAGTGGTCTTTGAATTGGTCATGCGATGCGCCCCGTTTCAACGCTGATGACCCCGTGCTATCGGAAAGAGGCGCACAAGAAAAGTCCGGGCGACTGGACCTTTGTCATTTCTCAACCTAGATCGAAAGCAGAAGGCATGAGGGTATTATGGCAACGGAAAGCTTTGAAGAGATCGCCGAGACGTTTGAGTTTCTGGAAGACTGGGAAGATCGCTATCGGCATGTGATTGATATGGGCAAGGCGATGCCCCCATTAGAGGAAGCGTTTCGTGTGCCTGCGACGAAGGTTGATGGTTGTGCCAGTCAAGTTTGGTTGTTGCCCGAGATTGAAGGAAGTGGACCTGAAGCGGCGTTTCATTTCCGGGGTGAGAGCGACGCGATGATTGTCCGTGGCTTGATCGCTGTTTTGCACGCACTTTATGACGGTTTGAAGGTGTCTGAGGTTCTTAAAGTAGATGCCGGCGGTGAGCTTGCCCGTCTTGGTTTGAACGACCATCTCTCTGCCCAGCGATCGAACGGCTTGCGAGCGATGATCCAAAGAATTCGTGACCTTGCAAACAAGGCTTCAAGCGAAGCGTGAGGCTGATTGAGTGCCTTAATTTTGAGGCAGTAAATCAATCCGCCCATGAGAAGAAAGACTTGGCAGAACAGCTCTATAGCAGTTGGTGCTGAGTTAATCTTTGGTCTTTGGATGAAGTGACCGTAGAGGGCGGCCAGAAGCTCATTGAAGGGCGGAGAGACGACCTCATGAGAGATCGTTGGTCGAGTTGAGGCCGTGTCAAACCACGGATCGACTGTGCCTGCTGATGCTGTTGTCGCGGTGAGGATCAGGCCGGCGAGAATCAGCGTATTTGCTCGTTTGGTGAATGATGACCATACCATGCTCACCGATTTGCACAGGGAGGGTTAAGGAGGAGTTAGGAAGGCTGCCGAAAGGTGTTCATAGCAGTCTCCAGATCCCCGTAGCCCGTAAAGCGACGCTCTAATGGCAGGCCAAGGCGCTCAGCGGCTTCCTTGGCCAGTTGCGTCAGGGCAGGGTCCTCGGTTTGGGCTTGGTAGACGAGCTTTTCGTAGTGTCCAAAGTAGGCGTCCCGAAGTTCGGGGTGACGGTCGAGGCCGAGAGGTTTCCACACGAAAGCGTCAAACTGCCGAACGAGAAAATCGGTGAGGTAGAAGGCTGTGAACTCGTCTTCCGAGCGTTCCACAAACCCTTCGGTGCCTTCGAAGAACGCATAACAATGCGGGCCTGCGAGCATGGTGATGCCAAGCCGGTCGGCGGCGGTCGCTAGCTGTCCTCCGGTGCCGCAATCGGCATAGGCGAGGAAGATCTGATCGTAGGCCTCTCGAATGTCTTCAACGGCTTTTTCTACAGCAGGAACAATACGTTCTGGGTGGTTGTGAAGAATCGCCGGAAGGCATTTTAGGTCGATATGCTCGAACCCATTGCCACTGGTGACTGCCACGATCTCGCGTGCCAATGCCCCGCAGGCGAGCACGAGAACACGACCCTTTTGGGCCGCATCCAATCCGTTGTGTGTCAGTGTGTCGTCACTTGGGAGCGTGAGATCGGTCATGGGAAAACCTTAGTTCCCAACCCGCAGCGCTGCAAACAGCGACCTAGTTGGCCGCCATCTGGTTGTGCTTGCGTGCCATGTAGGATTTGGCCGTCTCGACCGCAACGGCGGCGTCGCGGCAATAGGCGTCCGCACCGATGGCTTTGCCAAACTCTTCGTTCAACGGAGCGCCGCCCACGAGGACGATATAGTCGTCACGGATGCCTTGTGCGACCATCGTGTCGATAACGACCTTCATGTAAGGCATGGTTGTTGTCAGAAGGGCGGACATGCCAAGAATGTCGGGTTCTTCGCTGTCGATGGCTTCGAGATACGCTTCAACGGCGTTATTGATGCCAAGGTCGACTACTTCGAATCCGGCGCCTTCCATCATCATTGAAACAAGGTTCTTTCCAATGTCGTGGATGTCGCCCTTCACTGTGCCAATGACCATTTTGCCCATCCGAGGGGCGCCGGTTTCGGCAAGAAGTGGCTTCAAGATAGCCATGCCGCCCTTCATGGCGTTGGCCGCCAAAAGAACTTCTGGAACGAACAGAATGCCATCGCGGAAATCGTTGCCGACAATAGTCATACCACCGACCAAAGCCTCAGTCAGAACACGATAGGGTTCCCAGCCTCGTTCGAGCAGGATGTTCACACCTTCTTCGATCTCTTCTTTCAGACCGTCGTAGAGATCGTCGAACATCTGCAGCACTAGTTCGCTGTCATCCAGTTCGCTCAGTACGATATCGTCTTCTTCGTCCGACATTAGCGTCACTCCTCGCCCAATTAGTCAGACTTAAGCCAATACAAGCAAACAATAAACGCCGGATTACGACGAAAACTTAGACACTCGCGACCTTACGGCGCCTTGCGATGCCGCCAAGCAAGACCAAACCGCCAAATGCGAGGCCGAGGCTACCCGGAAGCGGGACCGGAGTGACAGCGGTCTGCACCATCCATGCGATCTCGGAATGCACGGTATTTGTGGGGTGCAAACCGTCGAAGAAGAAGTAGGTGTTCGGATCTTCCAAGATGCCGCAAAAGAAGAACTCATTCTCTTCTGTTTCTGGATTATTCGGGGTAAGGCATGCGTCCGTGGTGTTGGTCAATCCAAGTGCGGCGGCGTTCGCGAAAATCTCATCTTGCGCAGCAACGATATCGAAAAACTGAACGTTTATTGGCGATCCCTGATAGGCAAGGACCGCATTTTCAAGTGCTGTATTGTAGCCGTCAACGAGGCTGAATACGAGTGGTTCGAGAGAGGTGCCGATCACGTCCGGCAAGTTGCTGAGTTTCGGGGCACTGAACACGAGGAAGTCGTCCAGTCCGGTCGCGGCAAGTTCGTTGATCCCGGCCGCGATACTGCCGATGGACTGAAAAAACAGCGCGCCGATCTCTTCCTCGGTTGGCAGTGCGTCACCGATCAGCGATCGCAGGTCGTTGCCCCCGAAATTCACAGCGGTTAGTGGGTTGTCCCCGAGGGAGACGTCCGCATCGTAGTACTCGAGGCGTTGCGCGGTGAAGTCGGGATAGATGTCGTCGTTTGTGATCGCGGTCGCTCCGCCGTAGGCAAAATTCGTGCCCGAGTCGAAGTCAGCGCCGAGTGTTGCGGCCCATGTATCGCCGTTGGTGAACTGGCGAAGCGGATATAGGGACTGTGGTGGTTCAGTGCCGTTGGTTAATTCAAACCGATTGCCCGGATCACTGAGGCTATCGCCAAATACTAAAAGATCCGTATACGGCCCGAGCGTGTCGGCGGACGCCGGAACGGCAAGTGAAACGGCAAGCACCGAAAGAACGTATTTCATCGTTAATTTCCCCTCCCCAGGAATATGGAAGTCTTAGACTCCAGTTGACGCTAAGGCAGGCAAGTGTGACCCCACGGAACTTTTTCAATATTGATTAAGTTCCTATTTTGTTCTTAATTGGCGGAATGCCGAGAAACGCTCATACACCAGACCCGAACGCGCGGGGGCGCGCTGCGCTTTCGAACCGTCCGGGGCGGTTTGAGCGGTTTGACCGGAACTCTGTGGATGACGGCTGGGAGATTGACGAGGATTTGCCGCCGGTTCGCACGGATGTGAGCCTTGAAATTCCACGCAAAATCATCACGCGCAACACGTCGCCTGATGTGCCGTTTGATCGCTCGATCAACCCGTATCGTGGGTGCGAACATGGGTGTATTTATTGCTTTGCGCGCCCGACGCACGCCTTTCTGGGGCTGTCGCCGGGGTTGGATTTTGAGACGCGACTTATTGCGCGGCCCGACGCGCCGGAATTGCTCGCGAAGGAGCTGCGCGCCAGGTCTTATGTCCCAAAGGTGATGGCGATTGGGACGAATACGGACCCCTATCAACCTATTGAAAAAGAACATCGAATTATGCGGCGCTGTCTGGAGGTGCTGCGGGATTTCAATCATCCCGTGGGGATCGTTACGAAGGGGACGTTGATCGAGCGTGACACTGATATCTTAAGCGATATGGCTGCGCGGAATTTGGTGCGGGTGGGGATTTCGGTGACGACTTTGGACGCGCGACTTTCGCGGAGCATGGAGCCGCGTGTGCCGGGGCCGAAGCGTCGGCTTCAGACAATACGCCGACTGGCCGAGGCGGGAATTCCTGTTCGAATTCAATGCGCTCCGGTGGTGCCAGGACTGACCGATCACGAGTTGGAAAAGCTGTTGGAAGCGGGAAAAGACGCCGGGGCCTATGCGGCGAATTGGGTGATGTTGCGCCTGCCTTTGGAGGTGGCGCCACTGTTCAAGGAGTGGCTCGAGGCCGAGGTGCCAAACAAGGCAGCAAAGGTCATGGCGCGGGTGCGGGA
>JABDPD010000185.1 GCA_013042895.1 Boseongicola sp.
CCTTTGCATCATGCAGAGCCGTCATTTGATCTGTGAAGTCACGAACATGTCCGTAAGTTCCCGGATACTGGAAAACCGCCGCGAAAACGTCTTTTGCAACGAGCTCGTCCGGCGCGCCAACTTTAACTTCGATGCCAAGCGGGGCGGCGCGCGTCTTCATCACCTCGATGTTTTGTGGATGACAATTCTCATCGATAAAAAACACTTTGGACTTAGACTTGGCCGTGCGCTCGCACATGGTCATAGCTTCCGCGGCAGCAGTTGCCTCGTCGAGCAAAGACGCATTTGCGATCTCTAGGCCGGTAAGGTCGCTGATCATAGTCTGGTAATTCAGCAAGGCCTCAAGGCGGCCTTGGCTGATCTCGGGCTGGTACGGCGTGTAGGCCGTGTACCATGCAGGATTCTCAAGGATATTTCGTTGAATCGCAGGCGGTGTAACGGTGCCGTAATACCCCTGTCCGATCATGGTCGTGAAGATTTCATTCTTCTCGGCGACTTGGCGCATGTGCCACAACAACTCGCGCTCGGATTTTGGTTTGCCAAAGTCAAGCGGCTCAGCCTGCCGGATATCTTCTGGGACGGTCTCTTCAATCAGATCATCGAGCGAGGGCACTTCGAGCACATTCAGCATGTCAGTCATTTCGCTGTTCGACGGTCCGATGTGGCGCCGGTTTGCAAAATCGTATGGAAGATATTCGGTCGGATTAAATGTCATGTCTCACTCCACGGCGTGACTAGCCTACTGAAAATGCTCAAAATTCTAGCGACCCTTGGTCAGTCGATCATGTCGTTGTAGGCGTCTTCATCCATGAGCGCGTCAAGCTGGCTCATATCTTCGACTTTCATCTTGAAGAACCATGCTTCCCCGATGGGATCTTCATTCACAAGGCCAGGATTGTCCGCGAGTGCGTCGTTTACTTCTACAATTTCACCATCCACAGGCGCTACAATGTCCGATGCGGCCTTGACGCTTTCGATGACACAAATCTCGTCACCTTTCGCAACTTGGGTCTCGGTTTCAGGCAATTCCACAAAAACAACATCGCCCAACTGGGTCGAGGCGTGCTCGGTGATTCCAACAACAACAACGTCGCCATCGACGCGGAGCCATTCGTGATCTTCGGTATATTTCATAGGTCCCTCATTGGTTTCTTAACGTTTATAATTCGATGGTCGGAATGGCATGTCCGCGACCGTGAGTGGCATCCGCTTTCCCCGCACTTCACCTTCCAATACGGTGCCTGTGGCGGCGTGTGCGGTGTCGATGTAGCCCATAGACATCGGTGCCTGAAGCGTGGGGCCAAAAGCGCCGGATGTCACCTCACCAATTTTTACATCGCCCGCGAAAATCCCTGTTCCCGCACGCATTGGTGCACGGCCTTCGGGTAACAGGCCCACGCGTCGGCGGGGCGCTCCATTCTCAAGTTCGTCGAGGATACGCTCTGCGCCAGGAAAGCCGCCCTCGCGCGCACCTCCGCGGCGGCGCACCTTCTGGATTGCCCATTCCAAGGCACCCTCAACGGGCGAAGTGGTGGCATCCAAGTCCGAGCCATAAAGGCATAATCCGGCCTCTAAGCGAAGGGCGTCTCTAGCACCGAGACCAATCGGCTCGACCACGTCGAGTGCCAGTAAAGCCTCAGAGAATCGCGATACGTCAGCAGCTGGGAGCGAAATCTCATATCCATCTTCTCCGGTATATCCGGAGCGTGAAATCCAAAGATCGACGCCGTCCCAATGATGTGTCGCGACGTCCATGAACTTCATCTCCGCGACCTCAGGAACAAGGGTTGCCAATGCCGCTTCAGCCTCGGGGCCTTGTAGCGCAATTAGGGCGCGATCAGTGATCGGAGTGACGTCACAGGTGTCACAGAGCTGAGATCTCAGATGTGCGATGTCGGCCTCTTTGCAGGCTGCGTTAACCACGAGGAACAGGTGATCCCCTCGATTGGCAACCATGAGATCATCCATAATTCCGCCGCCCTCGTTTGTGAACAGCGCATAACGTTGGCGCCCTTCGGCAAGCGCTAAGATGGACACGGGAACGAGCGTTTCCAATGCCAGTGCTGCGTCTTCAATCTTGCCTGACTTTGCTCGCAGCACCACTTGTCCCATATGGCTGACGTCAAACAAGCCTGCCGCGTTGCGGGTGTGAAGGTGCTCTTTCATAACGCCCGCCGCGTATTGGACGGGCATTTCATACCCTGCGAATGGCACCATCTTAGCACCAAGCGAGACGTGTAAATCGTAGAGAGCTGTGCGCTTTAGGTCCGACATCTGTTCCCCAATCCTGCCGGCGACAACGCACCGGGCACCTTCCGCGCAAAAGCCTTGCCCGTCGGCGCCCCCTCTGTCCTTTCGCCTGAGATCGTTATCCCTTCGGCGCCCCAATTCTGCGGGGACTCTCCAGAGTTTCAACAGACGTGGCGGTCCTTTTCGCCTGAGAGTTTACCGGGGCGGTTGCTCCTTCGGCACCGGGACGAATCCCGACTTCTCCCGTCACGTCGTGATAAAACCGTTACGTCGAAATTCGCTTTCTGGCAAGTCCCAGCAAACGATCTCGCGAGTCTCAGGCTTGTATAACTGTGTTCCTAGCGGCGGTGATGGAACAGTTGGAACAGCCGCGCCTGACGAGCGAATGGGTCAGCTTCAGTGTCGCTAGGTGCCTCTTTTGAAAGTACTTTCCTTACGAGAAGCAGCGTTACCCCAGCGAAGATCACTCCCCCAACCGCCTGCCCGATCAACACGCCTGGGGCGCCGAAATAGAGGCCTCCCAAAAGGACAAACGGGATCGTGCCAAGAGTGTGTCGTCCCCAGTTGATCCAAGTCGAGTAAAACGGATGGCCGAGGTTGTTGAAGGCTGCGTTGCCAACAAAAATGACCCCGTTGAAGAAGAACGCAAGAGCGAGTGGCCCACAGAAAAGAAAGACCAACTCCTTGGTAATACCGTCAGCATCAAACAGGGTCACGATAGGCCCGCGCAGAAAGAAAAGAACCAGCGAAACGAAGACGACGACAAGCGCCGTAAAAATCATTGCGTCCCTGAAAGTTCCACGAACACGGTCGTTCAATCCGGCCCCGAAGTTTTGACCGATGATCGGCCCAACCGCGCCGGAGAGCGCGAAGAGAACCCCGAAAGCGACGGGTGTCATCCGCGCGACAATTGCCATGCCGGCGACGGCAGCCTCGCCAAACTCGGCCATCGAACGCGTGACGTAGGCCTGCCCGATCGGCGTGGCAAGTTGAGTGAGAATAGCGGGCGCCGCGATCGTGGCGATCGGTGGTAGATCGGATAGGAGACTGGCCGCAGAGGGCCTCCCGAAACCGCCATAAAAGCGAATGATCGGGAGGATGCCAAAAATCGCGATCGCGACACGGGCCGCAACACTTGCCAGTGCCGCCCCTGTTAACTCAAGGTCCAGTCCAAAGATTAGGATCGGGTCCAGAACCGCGTTCACAGCCCCTCCCCATACGGTCGCCATCATGGCGCGTCTTGCGTCCCCGTGGGCGCGCAAAATAGCCCCTCCAACCATGCCCATTATGAGCAGGGGCAAGCTTGGAATGATGATCTGTAGATAGGACACGGCAAGGTTCAGCGTCGTCCCTGTCGCGCCCATCAGGCGTGCGAGTCTCTCAAGGTTTAGCCATACCACGAAGGCAAATATTGCACCAAAAACAACACCATAGATCAAGGCGTTGGTCGCGCGTTGTTGGGCTAGCTCCTCGTCTCCTGATCCAAGCGCACGCGCAACGAGTGCGCCCGCGGAGATTGCCATACCGATCCCGAAGGACGACGTGAAAAACAGAATGGCGCCCGCATATCCGACAGCGGCAGCAAGCTCGGCTTTGCCCAGCATCGAGATGAATATCATGTCCACAAAATCGACTAGGAACACCGCCATCAACCCCACTGAAGAGGTTAACGACATCACAGTTATGTGCCGAAAAAGACTGCCTTGGAGGAATACCGCGCGATCGCTCATGGTTCAGCTATGCCGTTTTTTTGCAAAAGGCCAACACGCAAATGTCCGACGTGGGCGAAATTTTCTATCCTAGGCTAGGTTTCTTTTGGAGAAGCGGCATAACCTCCGCCATCTCGGGACCGCGTGTTTGTCCTGTAATCGCAAGGCGCAATGGCATGAAAAGCCCTCGCCCCTTGCGCCCGGTTTCTGCCTTTACAGCATTGGTCCAGGTGCTCCAGGTGTCATCCGTATAGGGTGGATCGCCGAGCAACTCGAAGGCCGTAGCCACGAAATCGCGATCCTCATCTTCGACCTCGGGGGTGGCCTCTCCGGCGAACATGGGCCACCATGCACCTGCCTCAGAACGCGTCGCAGTATTGCCGCGCACAACCGACCAGTAAGAGGCGCGAAGGCCTTCCGGCACCCCAGCCGCGTTAAGAGTTTCGTTAACGTCGGAAACGTCTAATCCATGTACGACGCTGGCGGTCATTGGGACCAGATCCTCAACATCAAACTTGGTCGGCGCCGAGCCGAAACGAGCGATTTCAAAGCCCTCGATTAGCTCATCATGGGTGCTTCGAAGCTCCACCGGATCAGCCGATCCAATACGCGCCATGAGGCTCAGAACGGCCATCGGTTCAATCCCGCGCGCGCGAAGATCGCGCAGAGCAAGCGTTCCAAGGCGCTTGGAAAGAGCCTCGCCAGCCGGACCGGTCAGCAAAGAATGGTGAGCGAATTCAGGTACATGCCCGTCAAGCGCACGGATCATTTGGACCTGTGTTGCCGTGTTTGTAACGTGGTCCGCCCCGCGCACAACATGTGTAACACCCATCTCGGTATCGTCGACGACGGACGCAAGTGTATAAAGAACCTGACCATCTTGACGGATCAAAACCGGGTCGCTGACAGAGGCCGCATCTATGGATACGTCACCCAAGATGCCGTCGGTCCATTC
>JABDPD010000191.1 GCA_013042895.1 Boseongicola sp.
CCGCGGACTCTGAGAAGTACAGCGTGCTTGTGATCGGTCAGGTCGAAGACGATGCATCGGTGCTGCGAGGGGCAGGACCGGTGCGTACCAACCTCGACTTGTTGCGAGCTGCGCGCCAAGCGCGTCCGGATGCGCACATTCTATGGAAGCCCCATCCTGATGTTGAGGCAGGTTTGCGAAAAGGCGCAGTTTCTCCAGATGATCTTAACGGACTGGTGGACGTATCTCTCGACAATGTTGGAGCACTCACCGCAATTGGTTTGGCTGACGAGCTCTGGACAATCACATCAACGATGGGTTTTGAGGCATTGATCCGAGGAACCGCCGTCACCTGCACGGGTATGCCTTTCTATGCTGGTTGGGGCCTCACAAACGACTTGGCTTCGGCTCCAGAGCACCGCAGTCCAGGACCGGAACTAATCGGACTTGTGCATGCTACGCTCATTGGGTATCCGCGCTACTTTGATCCGGACACCGGCATTCCACTGTCACCCGAACAAGCTGTGGATTACCTGGTTCGAATGAAAGGTGCGCCAGTCCGCACGACGAAGCTCACACTGCTTCAACGCTTAATGAAACGCACCGTTGGATTGCGTCCCTAGACGCGTCTCCAGCGCTGCATCACATCACCGCCGATTGGCTTTACCTCCGCCAAAGTAAAGGTCGGCGTATCTGAAAGAGCAGAAACACCGAGTGGGCCAACTCCAGGTTGACCTTCCGCCCCAATCATCTTTCCTCCTGCAAAAACAATGAGTTCGTCAACCAGACCCGCAGTGAGAAGTGACGCCGCAAGCATTCCCCCGCCTTCGCAAAGAACGCGAGTCAGTCCAGCCTCACCGAGACTTGAAAGCGCCTTGGCCAGTGACAGTTGCGCCCCGCTTGCTTTCACCGGGAAAATCCTAGCCCCCGCGACTTCCCACGCGTTCTTCTCGTCGGATTGGCCGGAATCTTCATCACAAATGATCCAAACCGGTGTGTCATTTGCGGTCGAGAAGAGGCGGCTTTCTCGCGGTAAACGGAGGTGTCTAGAGGTGATAACTCGAACGGGTTGACGGTCGATGCCAAGGTCACGGACCCGAAGATCTGGATCATCGGCACGGACAGTCCCTGCCCCGACCATCACGGCGTCGTGGGATGCGCGCAAAGCGTGAACCGAGCGACGCGCATCAGGCCCAGTAATCCACTTGCTTTCGCCAGATGCCGTGGCAATGCGTCCGTCCAGCGTCATCGCAAGCTTTAGGGTTAGCGTGGGACGACCGAGGTTAACCCGCGTCAGAAATCCCCGCTGAAGCTCCGTGGCTTCCATCTTCAAGCAATCCTCTTCAACGATGAGGCCCGCATCTTTGAGCATCGCAGCGCCGCGCCCGGAAACACGTGGATCGGGGTCACCACATGCGATAACCACGCGCTTTATCCCGGCCGAAATCAGTGCACTGGCGCAAGGAGGCGTTTCGCCTTCGTGTGCGCAGGGTTCTAATGTCACATAGGCTGTAGCTCCGCTTGCATTCTCACCTGCCTGAGCCAGCGCAACGGATTCTGCGTGAGGCCGTCCCCCATCCGCCGTGCGCCCGCGCCCCACAACGCGACCTTGGTTAACAATCACACAGCCAACAGTCGGATTTGGCCAAACGCGCCCAAGGCCACGCGCCGCAAGCGTCAGCGCGTGTCGCATATGTGTCTTGTCGGCGCCGGTCACTCGTCTTTCGACGGAGGCCGCAGTTCACTTACGAACTTATCGAAGTCGTCAGCGGCCTGGAAGTTCTTGTAAACACTTGCAAAACGAACGTACGCCACCGTGTCAATCCGTGCGAGCGACTCCATCACAATTTCGCCAATTGTGGTCGATGGAATATCTGTTTCGCCCATACTCTCCAGCCGACGTACGATACCCGAGATCATTTGATCCATCCTCTCAGGTTCAACAGGCCGCTTTTGAAGAGCAATGCGAATAGAGCGCTCAAGCTTATCTCGGTCAAAGTCTTCACGTTTACCGTTCGACTTAATCACAACCAGATCGCGCAATTGCACGCGTTCATATGTCGTAAACCTGCCACCACACGCGGGACAAAACCGGCGCCGCCGAATGGCAACGTGATCTTCCGCGGGGCGCGAATCTTTCACTTGAGTGTCAATATTTCCGCAAAACGGGCAGCGCATTCGCCACTTCTCCCTGCCATCTCTGGGGGTATCTCCCCACTTATCCACAGGGACTATAGGCGAGCGCCCCGATTTTGGGTAGTCCAGAATGTTACCCACCAAATAGGCCACGCGCAATGCGTTGCGCCTTTGCACCGCAAACACCGAGAGACAGGCATCGTTGTGGTTTGGAAGGCACGCGTTACCCAGCGTGAACCGCCAGACACCTTCATCTCAGGCGAAAATCATCGTCGCAACAACTTGGCGGACGTGAGGATTGTCGCGATGTTCGAAAAGGTAGATGCCTTGCCAAGTTCCAAGCATCAAGCGTCCTGAAATGACAGGAATCGTCAAGGAAACCGGTAACATCGCCGATTTGATGTGCGCTGGCATATCGTCAAAACCCTCATAAGTATGGGTCAAATACGACATGCTGGGATCATTGGCAGGCGGCACCAGCCGGTGGAAAAACTCATTCAGATCAGTGCAAACGTCGGGATCTGCATTTTCCTGAATGAGAAGTGAACACGAGGTGTGCCGTACGAATAGCGATAGAACACCCTCACCGGAAACCACGGAAGACAGTTGATCCGAGAACTCGTAAAGCCCTCGGCCCTTCGTGGATATCTCAAGGATTTGAGGCATGAAAAAGCTCGTAGTATCGGGTACCCAAAGTATTCAACACCTTCTCGGAGCGAAGTTTAAACCCTCGATTGATGAATTCACCAAGCGGGTTTGAACTGCCTTGATCTGAGAAGATTGGCAAACCGTTCACGAAGGTTAATGGCTCGACCGTCAGATTGACCTTGTGGATTGCGCGACGTTGGAAAAACCAATCGTGGACACGCGTGCCGCCTAGAATGAGCCCATTCTGAAGCGGCTTCTTACCAGCGACTTCTGAAACGAGATCGCTTGGACCGAGTTCCGATGGATCGCACCAGAGCTGTGTCGGCCTTTGCCATCCTTTTGTTTTTGTGGAGAATATTATTCGATGCCGGTGCGGCTTATCCGCTGCCAAGTGCGTGTTTTTGCCCATGATGGCCCAATCAGCCGCCTCGACGTCGCGAAAAAACAACTCCTGCTCCTCGGCGCTCGCCCAGTTTTGCGGCGTATCATCAATTGCACGCGCGATGAACCCATCGCGGGATGTGGCGACTGTCAAAGTGAAGCATGGGGGCTTGAGCGACATTCATCCTAGTTAACGCGGAAAACACTATCGCGAAACCGGCATTGACCGCTGTTTTTGCTGTCTAAGCTGCGATTTCGCTCATGTAAGCGTCAGCAAGTGTCACAATACGACCAGCGTTTCCATTTGCCATATTTGCACTGCGTATTTCCGCTTCTAGGTTTGCAATCTGGCGACGAAATTCCGCCCAGGCCTCACCTTTGCGCGGCTCGCTTTGAAGAGCTTCGGAGTGGCCCTTGATTGCGAGTTTTTTTGCCTCACCGATAAGCGCAGCTACTTTTGGCGAGCCCAATGTCTGGGCAGTGCCAGCAAAGCGCTCGAATGCCTCTGCAGGTTGTTTTGCAAGGTACCGCGCAAGCTGCCCGCCACAGAAAACGCGCTCAATTTCAATAGCATCACGAGCCATGCATTCATGGCTGTTGGGATTGTAAAGTGGGTTCGCCTCAACTTTTCTGCGGGCATCCATCCAGGTATCTGAGAGCCTTTCTGCAGCCTCAGCAGGATCGATCTTCGCAGCGATAGAGGAAATACTCGACGTGTCCACGTATGGCGGGATTTCAACCGAAGCCGCGAAACTAATGCCTGTATCCTGCGCCATGTTGCTTTGCGCGCGGGCCTTGCGAGACATGCGGCGAAGGATCAGCAAAACCGCGACGAGCACCCCCAAGCCGATCAGGACACTCGGACCGTTATCCCCCATACTGTTGGTGATCAAGGCGACCGGATCTGTGTCGGTCCCTGTGATAGTGATCGTTTCCACGGCGTTAACCACGTC
>JABDPD010000211.1 GCA_013042895.1 Boseongicola sp.
AACGTCAGAACAAAGATCGCGATGGCCGCAAAAGTTAGATCCAAGCCTACAACAGCGAGATCCGCCGCGCGCCCGTCAGAGCACCGTCGTTCATGGAATTTCCCTCTCGCGCCGAATCTTCTCACCGATCAGACAATCAAAATCTGGTTCCACGTTGAATCCAGCCATTACTGTCTCCATTGGCCCGGCCAGCTCCAAGACCAACTTGCGCCGCACAGCCATCGGAAAGTCCTCCCATGCAAGCACAGGAATGACAAATGCACCCGGCCCCCCGATCACACAGTTATGGTAGTACTCGTCGAGATCAGGAATCCCCCAAAGGCTCGCCTCGTCCCAGGTCATCAATGGCAACCCGTTGAT
The DNA here is from genome assembly GCA_013042895.1 of Boseongicola sp. Lineage (GTDB taxonomy): Bacteria > Pseudomonadota > Alphaproteobacteria > Rhodobacterales > Rhodobacteraceae > Boseongicola. The sequence continues at coordinate 361 of JABDPD010000211.1, forward strand.
CACCAGCCCGTCTTCAATGGCCGCGTCACGCGCACGGCGTACAGGACGACCATCATTGTTCGGTCCGTCGCCGGAGACATCAATGACGCGCCGTAAGCCTTCGAAATCATTGGACTGTAAGTCGGTTCGCGCAAAGTGAATTGCACCAGAAATCGACGTGCGCCTGAGGCCAATCGGAAAGGTCGCCAACAAACGAGCCGCAACCGATTGTGCGCTTTCGGGTCCGTCAATTACTGTCCATGGGACAATCACGGTGTTCGCGCCATCGCCAGCCCACTCGACATAGGTGACGGCAATCTTGCCAATGAAGCCATTCGCAACAACGCCCAAACCCTCGTCCGACACAAGTGCCTCGGCATAGCCGCGCCGTTGCAATTCCAATTCTGGCGGCGACATTGATCGGGAGACATCCACCATCAGCGCCAGCTCAACATCGACCTCCATTGGTTGCGAATGCGCCGGAAAAGCACCGAGACACAACAAAATCAAGAAAGCCAGAATCCGCGTCATATCCTCATGACGCCAAACGCCGTACACAAAGTCCAATCAATTCTGGACGACCCCAGCAGCTTCACCGTGTTCTAAAACCTGCATCCCGAACCAACGCGGCGCGAGAATCTCAGGTCTTTGCAATGGCCACGCCAAGCCGCGCTTCCAAAGCACGCATTGTTGCCGAGAAATCTGCATCCCCATGCCCGATGCTTTCGGCTTCCTCCAAGGTCGCGAATACGCTAGCAAGCACTGGGTAAGCCTTTGGATTTGCTGCCATACCCCGCGCTAAACGTGCATCTTTCAACATGAACCGCAAGAAAAACAGCGGCGAAAAATCCCCTTCACGCATACGTGGCACTCGGCTCTCAGAATACCGCGAGTAGGCAAACTCAGTGCCTAGCGTGTCGATGTCGTAAAATACCTCAACATCTGCGCCTGTCTCCAAGCAAAGCGCCATCGCTACTGATACAGCTGCCGCGTGTCCGGCCACCAACGCCTGATGGATCAAACGCAAGAACATCGCCCGGGAACGCCTCGGATAGCCTTGCCGTCATGGGCATTCCCATTGCGCCAAGACCTATAAACCCGATTTTCATGCCTGTCCCCGCGCGGGCTTAAAAGCCGACGTCACCGCCGCCGTTCTGTTGCCATGGCTTCACAAGATTGCCAAAGCGTGTGAAACGGCCCTCAAATGACAGTTCAACCGTACCAATCGGCCCGTGACGCTGCTTGCCGATCACCACCTCGGCACGGCCGTGCAGGCGTTCCATCTCTTCTTGCCACTTTGCCATAGCCTCCAGATCGTGATCTCCTGGCTTCTCGCGTTCCTTGTAGTATTCCTCGCGGAACACAAACATCACGACGTCCGCATCCTGCTCAATTGAGCCGGATTCGCGCAAGTCAGACAGTTGGGGCCGCTTATCTTCGCGGTTTTCAACCTGACGCGATAGCTGCGAAAGCGCGATGACCGGAATATCCAACTCTTTCGCAATCGCCTTCAAGCCTTGCGTAATTTCAGAGACTTCGTTCACACGACTGTCCTTGGCCGAAGCAGGACGCACCAGCTGCAAATAGTCAACGATCAGCACATCAAGTCCATGCTCGCGCTTCAATCGCCGTGCGCGTGCCGCCAATTGGCTGATTGGCAGGGCGGGTGTGTCGTCGATAAACAGTGGGCAGGCCTCCAACGATTTTGCTGCTTCAACAAACCGGCGGAATTCACCTTCTGTCATGTCACCGCGCCGGATTTGCTCGGATGGCACTTCTGAGGCTTCAGACAAGATCCTGGCGGCCAGTTGCTCAGACGACATTTCGAGCGAGTAAAACCCAACAACGCCGCCATCGACAGCGCCCTCGGTGCCATCCTGCTTCAATCCGCGCTTGTAGGCCTTCGCGATATTGAAGGCGATGTTGGTGGCCAACGAGGTCTTCCCCATAGAGGGCCTTCCCGCCAAAATCAGCAGGTCCGACTTGTGTAATCCCCCAAGTTTCTTGTCCATATCTTGCAGACCCGTCGAAATACCCGACATGCCGCCGTCACGTTGGTAGGCCGCGTTTGCAACATTGACAGCGTCCGTTACTGCACTGAGAAAACTCTGAAATCCTTGGTTGACCTGTCCGGCCTCCGCCAGTTTATAGAGCGCTTGTTCCGCATCCACGATTTGCTCACGTGGTTCAGATTGCACTTCCACGCGCGAAGCCTTGTCCGAGATGTCGCGCCCAAGATCCATAAGCTTACGGCGGATCGCCAGATCATAGATCATCTGTGCATAGTCGCGCGCTGCAAAAGACGATATTGCCGCGCCCGCAAGCCGCACGAGGTACTGAGGCCCCCCTAACTCCTTCAGCCCCGGGTCGTCCTCCAGAAAGGCTTTCAAGGTAACCGGCGAGGCAAGGGCGTTCTTTGCGATTCGCGCGGATGCGATCTCATAGATTCGCGCATGAACGGGGTCGTAAAAATGGGTTTCGTTGATCACGCCAGCGACGCGATCAAAAACATCATTATTGGTAAGGATAGCGCCCAGAAGCTGCTGTTCGGCTTCAATATTGTGCGGTACAGCTTCCGTTTCGCCCGCGTCTGTTTCGCCTGTCCGGATCGTTGAGATCTCGTTCATCCTGCCCTCACACCAAATGTCCCCACCACGTTCGAATGGCTTACGCCAAATCGCTATCTCACGTCCATCTGGATATCCTGTGGACAGCCTGTGGACGCTTTTGGAGACGCTTTATATTGCGTCTGAACGGGGCCTGACGTCAACATACTGTGGAAATTGCGTGAGATTATTTTCCGCTGCGCGCCTCTTGCCACCGCCGCGGTGCACGTAGGAATGTCTCGACTTCCGACAAGGTTTCGTCGTCAAATGCACCGCTTTCACGCGCTTCAGCCAGCACGTCCCACCATGTGCAAAGGTGGTGCAATTCGACACCGTGATCGGCAAGTGTCTGGATCGTCTCAGAAAAAATGCCGTAGTAGAAGATTACCGCAGTATGACCGCAAGTCGCGCCGGTTTCGCGGATCGCATCGACAAACGAGAGTTTCGATCCGCCATCGGTCGTCAGGTCTTCGACCAACAGCACCCGCTCACTTTCAGACATAGCGCCTTCGATTCGTGCGTTACGCCCATAACCTTTCGGCTTCTTACGGACATACGTCATCGGTAGCGCCATGCGCTCGGCCACCAGCGCCGCAAAAGGAATGCCTGCAGTCTCGCCGCCCGCAATATTGTCGAACGCCTCGAAACCGGCGTTCCGCATGACGGTCACGGTCAAAAAGTCCATAAGCGTCGAGCGGATGCGCGGATGAGAAATCAACTTGCGGCAGTCGATGTAAGTCGGCGAGGGTAGACCAGAAGCCAGCGTGAACGGGTCCTTTGCATTGAAGTGGACTGCGTTAATTTCCAACAGCATTCGTGCCGAGAGACGGGCGATTTCTTCTTGTGTGGGATAGCTCGTGGGGATCATGCGCCTGCTCCGTTTTCGCGTACATGCCAATAAAGCGGCCGACCGGCGTCAAACACCGTCACCGGCCCTGCGCCGGTGTCGATCTGTTTTGGCCAATCCAAAGACGCGCCTTTCTCCAACGTGATCGTCTCATCGTTGACTGGCACACCGTAGAATTTTGGCCCGTTAAGAGAAATGAATGCCGCGAGCTGGTCCAAGGCATCGGCTTCCTCAAAGACATCTGCGAGGCAAGAAAGCGCAACCGGGGCTGTAAAACAGCCCGCGCATCCGCAAGCGTTTTCCTTGGTGTCCGTCGCGTGCGGCGCCGAATCTGTACCGAGGAAAAACCTCTGGTCTCCTCCGGTCGCAGCTTTCACCAGCGCTTCTCTATGGGTGCGGCGTTTCAAGATTGGCAGGCAGTAATAGTGAGGCCTGATTCCGCCGACTAGCATGTCATTTCGATCAAGCATCAAGTGCTGAACAGTGATCGTCGCGCCCAAATCACTGCCGGCTTCGCTTGCGTACATGGCGGCATCTGCGGTGGTAATGTGTTCCATTACAACGCGCAAACCCGGTGTTGTACGGCGGATTGGATCCAATACTTCGTCGATAAAGACGGCCTCCCGATCAAAGATATCTATCTCGTTTCGGGTGACCTCGCCATGAACACAGAGCGGCAGGCCTATCTCAGCCATGCGCTCCAACACGTTGCGAACATTGTCGAAATTCGAAACGCCACTGGCTGAGTTTGTCGTCGCACCAGCCGGGTAAAGCTTCACGGCCTTCACCAATCCGCTGGCATGGGCCGCAGCAACATCTTCAGGATCTGTATCTTCGGTGAGGTAAAGCGTCATAAGCGGTTCGAACGACGCGCCTTCGGGCAATGCCGCCAGAATTCGATCTCGGTAAGCGGCGGCCTGAGCACCCGTTACCACGGGTGGAACAAGGTTTGGCATGACAATCGCACGGGCAAAGTGGCGGGCGGACCAGGGCAAGACACCCTCCATCATCGCTCCGTCGCGCAAGTGAAGGTGCCAATCGTCAGGGCGGGGAAGTGTCAGGTTCGTGGTCATAGCCGAGGCTTAGCTCAAGC
>JABDPD010000214.1 GCA_013042895.1 Boseongicola sp.
TCCCCTCCCAGCGCGGGAATGCTCATCTTGGCCGATCCATTCTTGCGAAATGTCGCTGTTCCGCTGAACCGAGTGCTTTGAAATCCAACTGTGCGCCCGTTCTCGAAAAGGTCAGCGATGTCCTCCGCCGACAACCGCACCCCGTCGTCGTCGCACCCGGCAAGAAAGGCAAAGGCAGTTATCGCAGCAATCATCCTCATTGCTCCGATCTACCACGCAAAACCGCACCTCAACACCAGTGTCACCAGCATGTGACCACACCAACTCGGTTGCAGTCTTCGCGGCCTTCTGCTGAAGCGCGGATTGGCTTGGCCAGTCCCACCGGTCGAAAAACACCAAACCTTTACAATTGTTTAGCGAGCGCCGCGTTAACACTCAGCTCATTCGCCCGCGCGGTCGCACCGACGTAAAACCGACGTAGTACCGACGTCATACGGACGTGGATTCTCAGCGGCCAAACCTAAGCCGTTAACACCACCGTACGGTAAAGGGCTGACTCGAAGGTCGCATTTCAAGGCGTTAAGACTCAGTAGGAATATTCTTCGAAAACCCGGGTCACATCACCGTTCCAGTCGGTATTGTAGCGTCGGATTAACTCATCGGCAGGTAACTCGCCGCTTTCGAGGCTATCCTTCAAAGCATTCAAGAAATGCGTCTCATCCGGCAAGAGTCCACCTGCTCCCGGTATGGCTCGAGACCGCAGGCCAGCTTCTGCAATATCAACAACTTGCCGTGCCAGATCATGCATCTTCAGCCCGTTCACTTCCGCTTCAAGCCCCGCCACTGAAGCCTGCACACGCCATTCCTCCCGCTTCTGAGCATCCCAGTCCTTCACCAAGTCCCAGGCCGCATCCAACGCACTGGAATCATAGCAGAGTCCAACCCAAAGCGCCGGCAAAGCACACAGACGTCGCCAAGGCCCACCATCCGCTCCGCGCATCTCAATGAACTGCTTTAGCCGTGCTTCCGGGAAGATCGTCGTCAGGTGATCCGCCCAATCGGAAAGAGTCGGCAATTCCCCCGGCAATGCAGGCAATTCGCCCTTTAGAAAGTCGCGAAACGACATGCCCAAAGCGTCGATATAGACGCCGTCGCGGTAAACAAAATACATTGGTACATCAAGCGCGTACTCCGCCCAACGCTCAAACCCGAACCCATCTTCAAACACAAACGGCAATGTCCCTGTCCGGTCATTATCAAGGTCCCGCCAGATACGACTACGCCATGATTTGTGACCATTCAGCTTCCCGTCAAAGAAAGGCGAATTCGCGAATAAAGCCGTTGCCACAGGCTGCAAAGCCAAAGCTACCCGCAGCTTCTGTACCATGTCGCTTTCCGACCCGAAGTCGAGGTTCACCTGCACCGTACAGGTTCGCCGCATCATCGCGGTTCCCATCGTGCCAACCTTTTGCATATAGCTGTCCATAAGCTTGTAGCGGCCTTTTGGCATAAGGGGCATTTCGTCATGGGACCAATGGGGTGCTGCCCCCAGTCCTATGAAACGCACGCCGATCTCGCGCGCAACGGTACGCACCTCATCGAGATGCGTGTTCACCTCATCACAGGTCTGGTGAATGCTCTCCAGCGGCGCTCCGGACAGCTCCAAAGCCCCTCCCGGTTCCAGCGATACATTGGCGCCATTCTTCTCAAGCCCAATGATCAGCCCGCCCTCAAGAACAGGCTCCCAATCGTAGCGATCGCGCAGGCCCTCAAGCATCGCACGGATTGAACGTTCACCCTCGTATGGCAACGGCTTCAATGTGTCCCGGCAGTAACCAAACTTCTCGTGCTCAGTGCCAATCCGCCAGTCTTCCTTGGGCTTACAGCCCTCCGCCAGATATTCGGCCAGTTGTTCGTGCCGTTCGATAGGTCCGCCGCCGGACTGTGGAATAGACATGCGAGGTCGCCTCAATGGTCGGTTTCAGAACCGTTGAGTTGCGCGAATACCGGACGAAGTCAACTCAAGCGCCTGTGTGGTTTTTCCCAAACGGATGTGCGCGCGACCGGTTTGACCCGTGTTGCATCTCCCAATCGCGATGCGCTGATCCCCGGCAAGGCTGAGAACGCATCAAACAAAGCATCCGCACCCTCCGCATTCACAGGTATCTCAAGCACCCGACCAAAGCTGTCAGAAAGCTCCCAGGCATGGGGCGGTACTACAGCTATGCGCGCCAAGTCTTCCAGCGTAACAGCACCCCCGGAAGCAGGCCCAAAATACGAGATCTGACGCTCATCCACGTCAACGACCCCAATCCCGCCACCCGTTGCGCGAAACCGGGCACGTTGCATTCCGACGAACATCAAAGCACTGCCCAGCCCCATCAAAAGCACACCAAGGATCAGGTTGGCCCGAGTTGGCCCCAGAACCGTCACCAGACCGACAAGGTCAAGCGCGAGGCCAATCAAAAACTCGCGCCAGCGCAGCAAAGTCGCCAGCGCATCTGGGCGAATAAAGCTCATGCCCAATCCCCATGCGCTTGCTGCCAAACCGTCAGAGCAGCCACCGCTGCCGTGTCCGCTCTCAAAACGCGTGGGCCCAGCGCGACCGGATGCGCCTGCTCCATCGCGCCAAGTCGCGCCCGCTCAGCTTCCGAGAACCCTCCCTCGGGGCCAATCAGAATAGCCCAAGGCCCCGCGACATCCGGCAGCCCAGCCTCTTCGCCGGCGCGCGCCTCGTCGCAAAACATCAGGTGGCGCGCCGCAGGCCACTCAGACAGCAAGCGGTCAAGCTTTTGCAACTCCGCAACCTCCGGCACAAACGTCGCACGGCATTGCTCTGCTGCCTCCACCGCATGCGCTTGCAACCTGTCCTGCCGAATACGATCTGAGTTGGTATGTGCCGTCTGCACTGGAACTATCCGCCCCGCACCCATTTCAACCGCCTTTTCGACGATGAAATCCGTCCGCGCCTTTTTGATGGGCGCGAAAAGCAGCCAGAGATCCGGCGGGTCATACTGCGTTAACGATTGCGTGGTACAAATCAATTCACCGCCGCGTTTTCCGGTTTCGGCAATTTCGGCCTGCCATTCTCCGTCGCGCCCATTAAAAAGCGCGACCATATCGCCCAAACCAAGGCGCATTACCCCAAAAAGGTAATGCGCCTGTTCGCGTATCAAAACGACTGATTGCCCCTGTCCCAAGGGCTGATCTACAAAGAGCCGGACTTTAGCAGTTTTCATGGGGCCAGAGCATATGACCGGCACAGGCGAGACGCCAGACATCAAAGCCACCGGTGAAGTGGCCGATGCCGTCAAAGGCAATTGGGTCGATACGATCGCCCCCGCACCCACACGCCCTTACCTGCGCCTCAGCAGGGCGGATAGGCCCATAGGCACGTGGCTTTTGTTGATCCCGTGTTACTGGAGCGTCGCCACTGTGTCTTTGATGCAAGGCACCTTCAACGCGCTGCATCTTTGGATCGTCATCGGTTGCAGCCTGGGCGCCTGGCTGATGCGCGGCGCTGGTTGCACGTGGAATGACATCACAGACCGTGAGTTCGACGCCTCCGTCGCTCGCACCCAATCCCGCCCGATCCCTTCCGGCCAAGTCACCGTGAAAGGCGCTGTGATCTGGATGGTGCTACAATCCCTGGTCGCCTTTGCGATACTGCTGACCTTCTCGTGGACCGCCATCTCCCTCGGTATCGGCTCGCTTGTTCTGGTGTGCATTTACCCTTTCGCCAAACGCTTCACATGGTGGCCTCAAGTGTTTTTGGGTCTCGCCTTCAATTGGGGCGTCCTTCTTGCATGGGGTGCCGCAAGCGACACGCTTACTTGGGCTCCGGTATTGATCTACATAGCGGGCATCTTCTGGACCCTGTTCTACGACACGATTTACGCCCATCAGGACACAGAAGATGACGCACTCATTGGTGTAAAATCAACCGCCCGACTTTTCGGCGAGAGCACCTCCAAGTGGTTGAAATGGTTCATGGCCGCCAGCGTCTCGTTCTTCGGCGCCGGTCTTGTCCTGGCTCTTGCGCCGACAACCAACGTCCTGCAACTGGTCGTCGCACTTGGAGGCATCTGGGCGTTTGGCTGGCATCTGATGTGGCAACTTAGCCGCTTGGACATCGACGATCCCGAGAAATGCATGATGCTGTTCCGATCAAACCGGAATGCGGGCCTTATTCCTGTGCTATTTCTTGCCGTTGCGCATTTCGTGTGATTGCAGACGACGCAGCGGCGGACTAACAAAGCATCATGAGTTCGACCGCATCACTCAACCTCAGAACCTACTTGCCCCATGCCTTGGCGATTCTGATCGCCGGGACTGCATGTCTTGGCGTGGCGTTCTGGGCCAAGGAACGGATCGAAAGGAAGACCTCAACGGATATCGGCTTGGTTCTCGCACAGAGCGGCCATGACTGGGCTGAAGTCACAACCGACGGGCTGCAAGTTGCGCTTTTCGGCACCGCCCCGAATGAGGCTACCCGCTTTGCGGCCCTTTCAGCCGCTGGCCGCATCGTCGACGCGTCGCGCATTCTTGATCGCATGGAAGTTCAAGCAACTGCCGCATTGGTTGCACCCGAATTTTCTATCGAGATTTTAAAGAATGACGACGGACTATCGCTCATCGGACTTGTTCCTGCCGAATCTGATCCAGCCACTATTCTCGAACGCGCCCGCCGCATGGCCAGCAACGCGCAGATCACTGACCTTCTCGAAAGCGCCGATTATGCACCGCCTCCGGGATGGGAGCGCGCGCTGGCATTTGGCTTGACCGCGCTGGAGACTCTTCCGCGCTCCAAAATCTCGATCTCCCCCAACAAGGTCGCCATCACAGCAGCAGCGCCTGACGAGAACACAAAACGCCGCATTGAACGTGAGCTAAACCGCGACGCGCCGACCGGTGTGGCTCTCAACCTGAACATCACAGCCCCACGTCCAGTCATCGCGCCATTCACTTTACGGTTCATCAAGAACGAGGACGTGACGCGTTTTGATGCTTGTTCTGCTGACACCGAACAAGCCCGCGACACGATTCTCGCTGCCGCAATTGAAGCGGGCCTCAGCGGTCCAACTGCGTGCCCGCTTGGATTAGGCACTCCATCTACCCAATGGGCTGATGCCGCCGCGGCCAGCATCAGAGCACTCAATGCGATAGGCAGTGGC
>JABDPD010000223.1 GCA_013042895.1 Boseongicola sp.
TGCCGGAACCTGAAGACTCAGGCATCGGCGCGGTCCTCTCAAAGATACTCGACATCCTCTTGTCGATTTTCGGTCTCGGCGGCTCAGAGCCAGAACCGGAAGTGAACTACGAGGAACAGCTCGAAGAAATCGAGATCCTTTTGACTGACCTCTTGCCACCACGCGGCATGATGGAAGACGACAGTCCGGAACAAGAAGAGCAGCCGGAGGAAGAAGACCTACTCGAGGCAGCATGAAACAACTGCGCCCCGGGCCAGGCGGCCCGGGGCGCGCGTTTAGGTGTCGCGGCCGTCCAGACTGTTTTCCAGACGTTCGATCGATTCAACGAGACCTTCGCGGTTCGGATGCAACCGCTCAACCTCACGCCATGCGGCCAACGCGCCGTCCGGCTTGCCAATCTCCTCAAAGATGATCGCAAGTCCCGACATCGCGCCAAAGTGACGTGGGTTCAAAGCCAGAGTGCGCCGAATATCCTCAAGCGCCAGCCCGTATTGCTGGTTCTGAAAATAGGCCGTTGCCCGCGCGTTATAGGCTTCTGCGAACTCAGGGGCATGATCGATCAGAGCCGAAAAATGGAGCACTGCCGATGTCATATCGCCTTCACTCATCGCTGTGAGACCCCGCTCCAAAAGCAAGTCCATCGCATCCGAGCCGGACCGCGACCAGATCGCCTGAATGCGCCCCTCAATCTGAGCAGCCGCCGCTGAATCGGCGGTTCTCAGCCCTTCAAGCAAGGCTTCAATTTCGCCATCCTGCGCATGCACGGGCGTCAGGAAAACCTGACTTGCGAAAAGTGCCGCAACGGCACATTTGAGGTATGGAGATAATAACCGCATTACAAAATAGAGCTTAGCGTGTGGCGAGGCGATTGCCAGCCCCCGCCGCGTCACGAAACCGGGAGAAGACCATGAGCGATATCATTGAACAGGCCGTTGCCAAACTGAATGAAAAACTGGACGCCAGCGGCTTTGATGGCACTGCGAAATTCGTCATCGAAGACGAGGGCGCGATCATGATGGATGCGGACGGCGCTCGTGCCGAGGACGCCGACGCGGACGTGACGATGACTGCAGACGCTGACACGTTCAAATCCATCCTCGCGGGCGAATTGAACCCAACGGCTGCTTTCATGGGTGGTCGTCTTAAGGTGGACGGTGACATGGGCGCAGCCATGCGCCTTGGTTCGGTGCTGTCCTGACCGAACCCGCTCCATTCGACACGGCCCTTTCCGAGGGCCCCGAGGCGCAGGCAATGTGGGTTGAGGCCGCTGACGGCGTGCGCCTGCGCGCAGGCCATTGGACGGCATCGTCGCCCAAAGGCACCATTCTCTTGTTCAATGGTCGGACTGAGTACCTCGAAAAATACGGACGGATAGCCACTGACCTCACAGGCGCCGGTTACTCAATCCTGTCAATGGACTGGCGCGGGCAGGGCCTTTCGGATCGTGTGACCGAAGACGCCCGCCTCGGCCACATCGACGATTTCTCCGACTACCAAAAAGACGTCGCCGCCTTTGTCGCATTGGCTGAGTGCCTCAACGCACCAAAGCCCTGGTATCTCCTCGCGCACTCCATGGGTGGCTGCATCGGCCTGCGCGCCTTGATCAATGATTTACCGGTCGAAAGGGCAGTATTTTCCGCTCCGATGTGGGGGATTTTCGTTCCTCCAAACGTCCGTCATGTCGCGCGAGTTTTGCCTGGCCTGGCCAATCTTCTTGGACAGCAGTTGCGCACTATGCCTGGCACCAGTCCGCGTGGATATGTGGTCGATACGTCGTTTGAGGAAAACCTTCTGACAACCGACCCCGAGGCCTGGGCCTACCTCGAACGCCACGCCTTGGCCGAACCCGCCTTCGCCCTCGGTGGCCCGACGATCACCTGGTACGAGGCCGCGAACCGCGAAACCGCCGCGCTGTTTAAAGCGCCGCGTCCAAACCTTCCGGTCAAAACCATCGCCGGCACACGTGAGGGTGTTGTGGACCGCAAAGCGCTGATCGCCATGCATGAAAACTGGCCTACGGCATCGCTGGAATGGATCGAAGGCGGGCGCCACGAATTGATGATGGAAGCCCCGGACAAACGTCAGCAGTTCCTCGAAAGAGCTCTGGCCTTCCTGTCGTCAGATGCTGCTTAAAGCTTGATCGCGCTGAATCCCTCTTTCAAAGCGATCGACCAGGCCGCACTCATCTCGCGAAACACCTCGTCGCCTTCTTCAATGCGACGTGTCTCGGCGATCTGACAAGCGTCCCTTTCGATAACCGAAAGGTCGAGGGGCATGCCCACACTCAGGTTCGAGCGCAGTGTCGAATCCATGCTCAAAAGAACCGCCTTCTTGGCGTCCGACAGCGTCGTCTGAGGTGTAACAACCCGGTCGAGGATCGGTTTGCCGTACTTGTGCTCACCGATCTGAAGATAGGGCGTGTCCGCCGTCGCCTCGATGAAGTTGCCTTCAGGATAGATCAGGAACATCCGCATCTCGCCACCAACACGCTGCCCGGCGACGATCATCGAAGCAGCTGCGCTTGAAGCGCTTTCGCCCATCCGCTCGCCAACTTCCTGGCTGGTTGCAGCCAGCGTTCGCCCAATTATTTCAGCAACCTGCAACATGCTCGGCGCCAATAAAATCGAAGTGTCCGGCGTCGCTTCGGTGTCGGTCGAGGCCTCATCAAGACGCGCCAGAGTGGTCTGCGTGACCGAAAGACTGCCGGCCGTCATGATCGTTATCACGCGCTCGCCCGGCACTTCGAAGGTGAACATCTTGCGATAGGTCGAGATATTATCCAGCCCGGCATTCGTGCGTGTGTCGCTCAGGCACACCATGCCCGCATCCAACAAAAGACCTACACAATACGTCATATCAGTCGCAATTCTCTCTTCATGATCCTTGATCGTGTAGTCTTGTCGCGCGCCCCTCGCAAGATACAAGGCACGCGAATAAAAAAGGCGCGGACCCCCACCAGGTCCGCGCCCTTGCCCCACCCAGCGAACACAGCGGCCCCCTTAGGTTACCGTCTTCTGCGTTCCGAGCGATCTGTTAAGATTATTCTTCGTCGCCACCGTTGTTGCGACCACCCGAGTTGCCTGGGTCACCGGCCTCGTCACCGTTTCCACGACCCGAGTTTGGGTTTTTGCCCTTTTTGCCGTCGTCCGAAGGTGTCGGGTCCGAAGGAGCTGGATCAGATGGTGTAGGGTCCGAAGGAGTTGGATCGGATGGTGTAGGGTCAGAAGGCGTTGGATCTGACGGAGTTGGGCCCGTGGGTGTCGAGTCCGCAGGCGCCGGAGCCGTCGGGGTTGGATCAGATGGAGTCGGATCGTCTGTCGGAACCGGTGTGCTTGTTGGCACGACTGGATCACCGACAGATATCGACGTGATGCCTTTGCGAGCCACACCGGTGGGCAGCGGCGCCACAAATCCAAAGACTTCCGTTACTACGCGGCGGTTAGCCCGCTCGCGGTTCTCGGTTTCTATCGCAGGCGCGTCTTCACCAAGTGAAACCATGGCTTCAAGACGATCCTCAGAGATACCTTTGCCCACAAGATAAGCGACGGCCGTTGTGGCTCGGCGCAATCCAAGGTCGACGTTATACTCAGTGCTGCCAACGCGGTCGGCGTGGCCATAAACGCGGAACTTCACGTTCTCGTTTTCAATAATCCAGACGGCTTGATCATCCAGCCGGGCTTTCGCCTCGGCGTCCAGGAAGTCTTCGTCAAAACCAAAGTAAACCGTGTAAGGCACGTCGCTTTGAAACTGACGCGCGACAACGGACAGGCTTTCTGCCTGCGGGAGCTGCAAAACAGTTGCAGACCGGGAAATTTCAGAAGGAGACCCGCAGCCGGTGAGAGCGGCTGCGGTCAAAATCACAGAAAAAATGCGTGCAGGAGAACCAAACATTCTCAAAGGCCTTAACTCGTTAACATACAAACCACCGCGGGACACTTGCGGCTTGAGACTTTTCTAAGGCGAGAATGTGGCGAGAGTTTGACCTGAATGCCGATTATTGCTGCTTGATTGGCAACGGTTCCGCGATGATTTTTGGCTTTGTTACATAAATAGGCTCTAATCGCCGGGTTTTGGTGATCTTCTGCTAGTGAATAAGGCAGCAATAAGTGCCGAGAACGGAATCAGGCCGACGCAATCGCACCGGCCTGTTCAGAAGATCTTAAAGGTCTTTGTAGTTCACTGTTTTGACATCCGCATCGGGTGCCGACTTCTCGCGGCGAACCAAGAGCCGGTTCAGCGCGTTCACGTAAGCCTTCGCACTTGCCACAACCGTATCGGTATCTGCCGATTGCCCGGTTGAAATACGGCCTTCTTCTTCCATCCGCACGGACACCGTCGCTTGTGCATCCGTGCCCTCGGTCACCGCATGCACCTGATAGAGTTGCAACTGCGCCTCATGAGGGAAGAGCGCCTTCACTGCATTGAACGTTGCGTCTACGGGTCCATCCCCTTGCGCGGTCGTTTGCTTGTCCACACCGTCAATTGTCAGCGTCAGATCCGCCGACTGCGGGGCCTCTGTGCCACAGATCACGCGCAGGAACTTCACCTGAATGCGATCATGCGCTTCGCCGGACTCCTGATCGCGCATCAGCGCCAATAGATCGTCCTCAAAGACTTCCTTCTTGCGATCAGCCAGCGCCTTGAAGCGTACAAAGACGTCCTTCAACTGGTTGTCGCCCAGCTCAAATCCCAGCTCCTCTAGCTTCGAGCGCAACGCCGCGCGCCCGGAATGTTTGCCCATGACAATATTCGTCTCAGACAGACCCACATCTTCGGGCCGCATGATCTCAAAGGTCTCAGCGTTCTTCAGCATGCCGTCCTGATGGATACCGCTTTCATGCGCAAAAGCGTTCTTGCCGACGATGGCCTTGTTGTACTGCACCGCAAAACCAGACACCGTGGCCACCCGCCGCGATATATGCATGAGCTTCGTCGCATCCACGCCCGTGGTGAAAGGCATGATGTCTTTGCGCACCCGCATCGCCATCACAACTTCTTCCAGAGCCGTGTTGCCGGCGCGTTCGCCCAGCCCGTTGATCGTGCACTCAATCTGACGGGCGCCGCCTTCGACAGCGGCCAGCGAGTTTGCCGTCGCCATCCCGAGGTCGTTGTGACAATGAGTGGCAAAGATTACATCATCCGCCCCCGGCACGGTCTCAATCAATCGCTTGATCAGGTCGGCACTCTCGCGAGGGGCCGTATAGCCCACAGTGTCCGGAATATTGATCGTAGAGGCACCCGCTTTGATCGCAATCTCAACCGTGCGGCACAGGTAGTCCCATTCGGTCCGCGTCGCATCCATCGGCGACCACTGTACGTTGTCGCACAGATTGCGCGCATGGGTAACCGTGTCGTGAATACGCTCCGCCATCTCGTCCATATTGAGGTTCGGGATAGCCCGGTGCAGCGGCGAGGTGCCGATAAACGTGTGAATCCGGGGCTGCTCCGCGTGCTGTACAGCCTCCCAACAGCGGTCGATGTCCTTGAAGTTTGCGCGGCTCAAACCACAGATCACCGAGTTCTTCGAGCGCTTGGCAATCTCGCTTACAGCTTGAAAGTCACCGTC
>JABDPD010000170.1 GCA_013042895.1 Boseongicola sp.
CTTCTGGCGTTCAATGTAGTTTGCGTAAAGGGCGTCGCGCTTAATCTGATCTTGAATCTCAGGGGCGACATCGGCGCCCTCTGGCCTGAGAGCCACAACATCGGCAAAAGTGACATCCGCAAACGAGAGCAGATCTAATCCAGTGCGCCTCGCGCCATCCTCTGCAATCTTTATGCCAGACCTTGCGGCTTCGGATGCTGAGATTGAAATGGCGCTGAGAGCGGCAACGCCACTGGTTAGACGTTCCATCTTTGCATCAAATGCGGCTTTACGGACATTTCCGACACAGCCGGCCGCAATACCGAAAGGCGTAAGGCGTTGATCGGCGTTATCTGCCCGTAAAGACAGGCGGAATTCGGCGCGTGAGGTGAACATTCGATAGGGCTCGGTTACCCCGCGCGTAATGAGGTCGTCGACCATTACACCGATGTAAGAGGTTTCACGGCCAAATGTTGCCGCCTTTAGGTCAAGCGCAGCGCCTGCTGCATTTAGTCCTGCAACCAGACCCTGCGCAGCCGCCTCTTCATAGCCCGTTGTGCCGTTGATTTGTCCGGCGAGGTAAAGGCCGGGGACATCTTTCAAACGAAGCGTGGCATTGAGTGCGCGTGGGTCGACGTAGTCGTATTCGATTGCGTAGCCTGGTTGGGCGATTTCGGCGGCCTCAAGGCCACGGATCGAACGCACATAGTCTTGCTGAACACCTTCGGGAAGCGACGTAGAGATCCCATTCGGGTAAATCAGATCGCTTGTGAGGCTCTCTGGCTCAAGAAATATTTGGTGGGAGTCTTTATCGGCAAATCGAACAACTTTGTCCTCTATTGAAGGGCAGTATCTTGGACCGACTCCGTCAATCTGCCCGCCATACATCGCTGATTTGCTCAGGTTTTCGCGAATAATCTCATGAGTGCGTTCGTTTGTGTGGGTGATTCCGCAGGAAACCTGGCTCGCCGAGACCTCTGTCGAGAGGAAGGAAAAAAGGGTCGGCGTGTCGTCGCCGGGCTGATCTTCGAGGATATCCCAATTGATAGTTGAGGATCTCAGGCGAGGCGGCGTGCCTGTTTTTAAGCGGCCGAGCGGAAGGCCAAAGCTGTCGATGCGTTCAGCCAGTTGGACCGAAGGCTTGTCGCCAATTCGACCGCCGGGATGCGTTTCATTGCCGATGTGAATGATCCCGCGAAGAAACGTCCCTGTGGTCAAGACTGTAGCTGGCGCGGCAATGTTTGATCCATCAGCAAGCGTGACGCCTGTTACCGTATCGCCAGACATCAGAAAATCTGTGACTTCGCCCTCAACGATGTCGATCAAAGGATGCGCCGTAATCTCAGCGAGCATTTGGCGCTTATAGATTGCTCGATCCGCCTGGGCGCGGGGGCCTTGAACGGCGGGCCCCTTGCGCCGATTTAAGAGCCGAAACTGTATTCCTGCTCTGTCGGCAACACGCCCCATTACTCCGTCGAGAGCATCGATCTCACGGACCAAATGACCTTTGCCAAGCCCGCCGATGGCTGGGTTGCAGGACATTACACCAATGCCGTCACGCGTGAGGGTAACCAAAGCCACTCGGGCACCGCGTCGTGCAGCAGCGTGCGCTGCGTCTGCGCCAGCATGGCCTCCGCCGACAACAATTACGTCTGTGTCCCAATGTTTCACGTGAAACATCCCTATTTGCCGATACAAAAACTCGAAAAGATTTCGTCTAGGATATGCTCTACATCGACACGTCCGACAAGGGCGTCAAGTGCGCGCACGGCTGCTCTTAGATCTTCGGCAATGATCTCTGCAAGCTCAGGCGATTGGGAAAGCTGCGTTTTTGCATGAGCAAGGGCGGCGGACGCCGACACCATCGCGATGCGGTGACGTTCGCGGATCGCAACCCCAGATCCGGCGGCTCGCGATGCAAATATGCCCGAGACCTTGTAGATTAAGCTATCAAGGCCCTTCCCGCTCACAGAAGAAACGTCCCCTGTGGCATTCAAATCTGCCTTGGTTACCAAGACAATATCATCAGGCTGCGGATCAACAGATGGATCTTCACCGACGACTGACAACAATATTATGCGAAGATCTGCCGATTTCGCTCGCTCTCGCGCCCTTTCAATACCGAGCGCTTCCACATGGTCGTCTGTCACACGGAGTCCCGCGGTATCTAAGAATGTTACCGGCAGTCCTTGCAGATCCATGTGGACTTCGATGACGTCACGGGTTGTTCCCGCTATGTCAGACGTGATGGCGGCTTCCCTGCCCGCAAGCGCGTTCAGCAAGGACGACTTACCAACATTGGGAGGTCCAACGATTGCGACCTCGAAGCCTTCCCGAATACGCTCGGAAACTGCGACGCCCGCAATTTCTTTTTCGAGTTCGGCAATTACGACGTCGAGCAAAGCGTTAACCTCTGGCGATACATCGACAGGGACTTCCTCATCAGCGAAATCTATTGTCGCTTCCAGCAGAGCGGCTGCTCTGATCAGCTTTGATCTCCATCTTTCCGCCCTTTGACCGAGCGCCCCTGACAGAACACGAAGCGCCTGGAGGCGCTGAGCTTCGGTCTCAGCCTCGATAAGATCGGACAGACCCTCGACCTGAGCGAGATCGAGACGCTCGTTTTCCAAAGCTCTGCGAGTGAACTCTCCAGCTTCTGCTTGTCTAAGCCCCGTGAGGTCCGAGAGAGCTTTGAGGACGGCGTTTACGGTCGCAGTTGAACCGTGGACGTGAAGTTCAGCAACATCCTCCCCAGTGAAGCTCTGGGGCCCGGGGAAGATTAGAACTAGGGCTTCGTCAAGAACGACATCGGCAGACCGCAAAGTTCGGAGCGTCGCTGTTCGAGGCGATTTAGGTAAGTCAGTTAGCTCAGAAACCGCTCGAAATGCATCTGGTCCCGAAATACGAACCACGGCGACGCCCGATTTTCCCCGCGCGGATGCAAGGGCAAATATCGTATCCATTTCATCTAACCTACTGATTTAGAACAGTAAATTACGTATTCATCGAATCGAAGAAGTCGGAGTTAGACTTGGTTTGCTTGAGTTTCGAAATCAGGAACTCGATCGCATCTGTCGTGCCCATAGGATTCAGAATACGCCGAAGAACGAAGGTTTTCGCGAGGTCCGCCTTGTCGACTAGGAGGTCCTCTTTACGTGTGCCGGACTTGAGGATGTCCATCGCTGGATAAACGCGCTTGTCTGCAACTTTACGATCAAGAACAATCTCAGAGTTACCCGTTCCTTTGAATTCTTCGAAAATAACTTCGTCCATACGGCTCCCGGTATCGATCAAAGCTGTGGCGATGATCGTCAGTGAGCCGCCCTCTTCAATGTTCCGCGCCGCGCCAAAGAAACGCTTCGGGCGCTGCAACGCGTTTGCATCGACACCACCGGTGAGGACTTTACCCGAGGACGGTACAACAGTGTTGAAGGCCCGTCCCAGACGCGTGATGGAGTCAAGAAGGATAACAACGTCACGTTTGTGCTCGACCAGCCGTTTAGCTTTCTCAATGACCATTTCCGAGACGGCAACATGACGAGTTGCTGGCTCATCGAATGTAGAGGAAACAACCTCGCCTTTCACCGACCGCTGCATGTCGGTAACTTCCTCGGGGCGTTCGTCAATCAACAGAACGATAAGATAACACTCGGGATGGTTGGTTTCGATTGAGTGCGCAATATTCTGCAAAAGGACGGTTTTACCTGTGCGGGGTGGAGCGACAATCAAACAACGCTGCCCTTTGCCCACGGGTGCCACCAGATCAATAATGCGCGCCGAACGATCCTTGATTGTCGGATCTTCGATTTCCATCGTCATCCGCTCATCCGGATATAGCGGTGTTAGGTTATCAAAGCTGACCTTGTGGCGTGCTTTCTCAGGTTCTTCGAAGTTGATTTTCTCAACCTTCGTAAGCGCGAAATAGCGTTCGTTGTCATTTGGGTCGCGAATGATGCCTTCGATGGTATCACCGGTACGCAAAGCGAATTGGCGGATCATCTCTGGCGAGACGTAAATATCGTCGGGACCTGGAAGATAGTTTGCCTCGGGTGAACGTAAGAAACCAAATCCGTCTTGGAGGACCTCTAGCACCCCATCACCACCGATG
>JABDPD010000228.1 GCA_013042895.1 Boseongicola sp.
CCTTTAGACCTGTTGTTCGCACGGTCTGGCTTGATCGAAAACCCCCGCCAGACGGCGACAACAGCGACTATCAAAACGAGTGCTATGGGCATTATCTGGAGAACGGGTTCCATAACGGTGCCTTGGACTACTTTATGATAAAAGACGTGGGGATGACGGCGTCGAAGGTCAAGGCTCAAACCCAGTCCCTTCCAGCTTTCCATATTTTCGAGGATGAATATCCGGTGTCTTTCACAAAATCTCGCTTGAAGCGCTGTCTTTGTCTCCTAACTCAAATGGGGAACAACAAGGAGCTGCCGAAATGCAAAACGTCCTCAATCGCGTGCCATCGACCGATGCGCTTCACCGCCGTCGCGGGGCTTTTGCGGGGTTCCTTGCTGGGGTTGCTGTGCCGCTCATGCTCGTCGGGTTGTTCGTTGTGTCGTTCCGCGGGTACGGCATTATGGAACAGGCTCCACAGCCGCCACAGGTTTACTCAAACTTCTAAGAACGCTCTGCCCTTTGGGATGCGCGCGCGGGGTCTTTCATGCTGATCCTGACCTGTCCGTATTGCGGTATCGCATGTGACGAAACCGAGCTCCACGCAGGAGGCGAGGCTCATCTCACCAGGCACGGACCGGGTTCCTCAGATGAGGAATTCGAAGAATACCTGTTCATGCGGGAAAACCCACGTGGCGTTCATTTCGAACGGTGGCGGCATGTGTATGGCTGTGGAAAGTGGTTTCACGCCGCGCGTGATACCACAACACTGGAAGTCTTCGGGACCTATTCGGCGCAGCTGACCGAGCCTCCGAAGGAACTGCGCGAGGCGATTTCAGACAAGGTGCCGGAATGGCGCTGGAGGGAGTTCTCATGAGCTATCGTCTGGAAACAGGGGGGCGGCTCATTGATCGCTCAAAGCCGAGGTCGTTCACATTCAACGGAAAAACCATGCGCGGGTTCGAGGGTGACACGCTTGCGTCGGCGCTTTTGGGCGAAGGGCAGATGTTGGTTGGGCGATCATTCAAGTATCACCGACCGCGTGGGCTGGTCGCAAGCGGGGCTGAAGAACCGAACGCCTTGATGAACCTCGGGCGCGACAAGACGTTTGAACCAAACGCGCGGGCCACGACGACGGAGTTGTTTGAGGGATTGGAGGCGGAAAGTCAGAACCACTGGCCGAGCCTTGAGTTTGATATTGGTGAAGTGAATGCCAAGCTGTCGCGGTTCTTGCCGGCGGGATTCTACTACAAAATGTTCCTGTGGCCGAAGTCTTTTTGGAAACATGTCTATGAGCCGATTATCCGCAAGTCTGCGGGTCTCGGTCGCGCTCCAAGGCATCGGGATGTGGATCATTATGAGCACTTCAACGCGACCGTCGATGTCCTGATCGTTGGCGGCGGTGTCGCTGGACTTCGGGCGGCAAAGGCGGCTGGCGAGGCAGGCGAGAGCGTCCTGTTGGTCGAACAGACTGCCCATTGGGGTGGCCGCGCGCCGGTAGACGGCGACGTGGTCGACGGTATGCCCGCAGGTGAGTGGGTTGAGGCGACGGTTGCGGCGCTGGATGCGTTGCCGAATGTTGCTCTCCGGGCGAGGTGTATGGGCGCTGGAGTATACGACCATGGCTATGCGCTGGCGTATGAGCGTCTGACAGATCATGCGCCGGACCCTAGTCTTCCAAGGCATCGGTTGTGGCGCATTCGCGCTGGGCGCATTGTGACGGCGACAGGGGCGATTGAACGACCTTTGTCTTTTGCCGGGAACGATTTACCGGGGGTGATGCTGGCCTCGGCGGTGCGCGATTATGTGGTGAACTGGGGTGTGGCTCCGGGCCGGCACGTGGTTGTTGTGACAAACAATGACGATGGGTATCGCACGGCTTTGACCGTTCAAAAGGCTGGCTTGGAGGTGACGGTGCTGGACGCGCGGCCTCAGGTGACAAGTGATCTGGCTGAGGCGGCGAGAACCGCTGGCGTGCGTGTCGAGATTGCGCGTGGCGTGGCGAAAGTCTCTGGCAAAGGCAAAGTTGAGAGCGTCGCGATCTGCGATATTGCCGGAGAAGGTGCGGTTATTCAGGAGTTGAAGGCAGACTGTGTTGCGATGGCCGGAGGGTGGTCTCCGGTTGTGCATCTTTGGTCGCATTGCGGTGGCAAGCTGACTTGGGATGAGGATGGGGCGTTTTTCAGGCCTGATCCGGGGCGTGCACCAACAAATCAACATGGAGTGGCTTTCCTTGAAGCTGTAGGTGCAGCGAACGGCGATTGGGACCGGACGGGCGAACAGCCAATGAAGCCGGTTTGGAATATGCCAGAGCGCGCGACTTATGCGCTTAAGTCGAAGTCGTGGCTTGATTATCAGAACGACGTGAAGGTCTCGGACGTCGAACTGGCCGCGCGTGAGGGATTTGAGAGTGTTGAACATACCAAGCGTTATACTACGCTTGGGATGGCGACGGATCAGGGGAAGCTATCCAACATCAACGGCTTGGCGGTTCTGGCCGGAGCTTTGGATCAGGAGATCCCGAAAGTTGGCACAACGACGTTCCGACCGCCGTATCATCCGATATCCATGGGTGCGATTGCAGGTGAGGCGCGAGGGGAGTTGTTTCAGCCTGTACGCCAAACACCAATGCACGGATGGCATGAGGCGAATGGCGCGCATTGGGAACCCGTGGGGCATTGGCGCAGGCC
>JABDPD010000230.1 GCA_013042895.1 Boseongicola sp.
GCCCCGGCCCGCGTCTTACCCGCACCGCGACCGCCAAGCACCATCCACGTGCGCCAGTCCCCCTCGGGCGGTAACTGGTGCGGCAAGGCCCAGAACTCAAAGAGATACGGCAAGGCCCGCACCACATCGGCCGGCAACTCACTCAGAAACTTCGCCTGCGCCTCCGGCGTCGCGGATGCGATCAAGCCTGCGCCCAAGTTCGTCGCGGGCTGTGTCGAAGTTATGGGGTCTATGCGTAAAGACCCCGCCGGAAAGCTGGACACGTTTGTCATTCGTCTGAATCTCCTGGATCACAGTGGTCCGGGTTTTCGCAAGCATCACAATGGCGCTTGAGATATCGGTATCGAGCGGCGCATCCGCCGCCCTCAGTCGTCCAGCGGCCGTCTCAAAGGCTGCCATCAAGTCGCGCAGTATCTGCTCACTCTGCGCAAGAAGCCGACGCGACGCGTCAGCCCCGGTATTCCCGGTAGGGTCATCCGTCATAACGGGGTCCTGTATGCTTTGGGAAATGCAGGCGATTCTGGTTTTAACACGCCGCAGGCTATCCCCGCGGCCGCTTTGCCACCTGTCCTATCTTGCCTAAAAGTATGCCATAAGCCGCGCGCAAAGTCAAGTGTAACTTACTGAAAACGCTGCATAATACCGTACGGTCTAATTACCAAAAGGTTAATGCTTTCCTGAGCGGTTCTAGAAAAGCCCACGCAATCAAAGCCCTACTGGCTGTTACGCTCGGCCTCGATCTTGCGCCACTCGGCGACGTTCGCGTTGTGCTCTGCCAGCGTCACCGCGAACGCATGCCCGCCCGTGCCGTCTGCCACAAAGAAAATGTAGTCGGTCTCGTCCGGGTTAAGTGCCGCTTCAATGCTCGCCTGTCCTGGATTCGCAATTGGCGTCGGTGGCAGGCCATCAATCACATAGGTATTCCAAGGTGTCTCACGCCTTAGTTCGCTCTGCCGGATCCCGCGCCCCAAAACGCCTTCGCCCCTGGTGATGCCATAAATCACGGTCGGGTCCGTCTGAAGCCGTATTCCCTGCCGCAAGCGATTGGCAAAAACGCTCGCGACGACCCCGCGCTCTTCGGCTTGCGCAGTTTCTTTTTCAATGATCGACGCCAAGATCAACGCTTCCTCCGGCGTCTCCACGGGTGCGTCCTCAGCTCGGTTCTCCCAGGCCTCAGCCAATCGGATTGCCTGAACAGCCGCCATTGAGTTCAAAAACTCCATCCGATCCTGCCCAGGCCGGACTTCATACCCATCCGGCGCCAACGTGCCTTCTGGCGGAACCTCGGCCACCTCTCCTTCAAACACGTCCAAGGCCCGCAAGGCATCAACCACTTGCCAGCTCGTTACCCCTTCGGCGATAACTACCCGGTAGCGCGTCGCTACATCGTCGCGCGCCGCCACATAGGGCGCAGGCAAAGCCCCCTCGCCGGGATCAAACTCAGCCGTAACTTCAAACTCTTGAGACGACGCATCCAACTCGCGCACCCTGACGGACTTGGAATTCACTGACACCCGGTAAATCACTTCCGTGCCACAGGTCGACAAGCCTTCGCCCGTGATCGCATCCACGATCTCGGCCATTGAGGCACCTTCCTCCACAAGGAATGACCCTGCCTTCAGATCATTCGCCCGGCCTGAATAATCTGCCCCAAGCCGGTAAATCGTTCCGTTGGTCACAGCACCCTGCGCTTCAAGATCAGCCGCCACACGCCGCATATTGCTGCCCGGCTGTACCTGCAGACAAATCGCGTCTGCCAAAGGCCCCGGCCCCTGATACTGCCGCTGCGCCCAGGTCAAACCACCAAAAGCTACGACCAGCGCGACAATCATCAATGTCAGCACATTCGACGCCAGATTACGCCACATCAGTCTTTGACCCGCCCCATCACAAGTGAGGCATTCGTACCGCCAAACCCGAACGAGTTTGACAAGGCCACGTTGATTTCCCGCTCACGCTTGGCGTTCGATGCCAAATCCAGCTTCGGTGCAATTGCAGGGTTGTCCAGATTGATCGTCGGCGGTGCTACTTGATCGCGCAGCGCCAGAATACAGAAGATCGCCTCAACGGCGCCCGCAGCTCCAAGCAGATGCCCAATCGACGACTTTGTAGACGACATCGTCGCCTCCGCAGCTGCATCGCCCATGACGCGCTCAACCGCGCCCAATTCAATCGTGTCCGCCATCGTAGACGTGCCATGCGCATTGATGTAGTCAATTTCCGCACCCGTCAGCTTGGCGGAACGCAATGCCGCCCGCATCGCCCGTTCCCCGCCCTCTCCATCCTCAGACGGCGCGGTGATATGATAGGCATCCCCCGACAAGCCATAGCCCAAAATCTCGGCGTAAATCTTCGCGCCACGCGCCTTGGCGTGTTCGTATTCCTCAAGCACTACAACGCCCGCGCCTTCGCCCATCACAAAACCATCGCGGTCTGCATCATAGGGTCGCGAAGCTTTCTCAGGCTCATCGGCACGCTTGGTGGACAGTGCCTTGCACGCATTGAAACCAGCAATGCCTATCTCACAAATCGGGCTTTCCGCCCCGCCCGCAACCATCACATCTGCATCGCCCAGCATGATCAAACGCGCCGCATCGCCGATCGCGTGCGCGCCCGTCGAACAAGCCGTCACAACCGCATGGTTGGGCCCCTTGAAGCCAAACCGGATCGAGACCTGTCCCGACACCAGATTGATCAGCGAACCTGGAATAAAGAATGGCGACACCCGACGCGGCCCGCGTTCCTTCAACAAGACGGCCGTCTCAGCAATCGACTGCAGCCCGCCGATGCCCGAACCAATCATCACACCGGTGCGCTCAAGGCTCTCCTTATCCTCCGGCGCCCAGCCAGCATCCTTCACAGCCTGTTCTGCAGCCGCCATCCCGTAAATAATGAAATCATCGACCTTGCGCTGCTCTTTCGGCTCCATCCAGTCATCGGGATTAAACGTCCCGTCTGATCCATCACCGCGCGGCACTTCGCAAGCATAAGTCGTGCCCAAATGGCTTGCATCAAACCGCGAAATCGTCCCCGCGCCTGACTGCCCTGCCAATATCCGAGACCACGTTTCTTCCACTCCACACGCCAGTGGTGAGACCATTCCTAATCCTGTGACGACGACGCGACGCATGCCTGTTCTCCGGTTCTAAGTGCCGTTCCAATCGTCATACACGCACCGCGAAAGGCGCGCAATCAAGCCGCGCGCCTTCCCGCCCGTATGAGCGTTAAGAAGTTAGGAACCCAAGCCCTTTAAATTCGATTTCTGATATCACAGGCACCCAAAACAAACGTGACGCGCGCCACTACCGCCCATCGCTTCTCTCACCTGCTGGCTTTGGCTTGCCTCGCCAGCCCGCCAGCCTATGCCTGCACCGCATCTGATCAGCTTTCCGGTCTCGGTCAATCCTATGAAAGCTTGCTCAAGTCTGGCTCTCAAAGCACATGGCAAGACGAAGCCACGCGCCTTACTCAAAGCCTCACCCCAACCGGCGCCGCCTCCTTGGGCGGAGACCTTGGGACAGAAGGCGCGCCTGCGGACATCAGCCGCATCGCACGGCTCTTTGCAGACGCCTCGGCCCTTTTGAACAGCACATGGAGCGACCGCGACCGTCACACCAACCGCGCGCTTGAGAACCTCAGCTACATTGATCGGATGTTGAAGGCGACGGGGTGCAAGAGCGGCGAAACCATTGCCGCTCAAGCCGAGACTGCTCAAAGCGAGCCACCGATCACCACGCCTGAGACACCCAAAAGGGCCCGTTCCGCGACCACCAAGTTGCTCGTTGGCCTCGTGGTCTTCACGCTTGCCCTATCCCTCGTTGCCGCGGTCGCCTATTTGCTGAGAAGCCGACGCGTCCCAACCAGCCGCACCGAACGCCTAAAGCGCTACCCCGCGGTGATTCCCGTGATGATCACAACCGCCGACGCACCACCCGAACTCATCGAAACCGCCGACATCTCGCGCGGTGGTGTGCGCCTTTCATGGACCAACGCTCCGCCCGAAGGCACGCCTCTCACGATCGACTTCAGCGTGGTCGAATGCTCTGCCCATATCATCTGGTCCAACACCTACTTCGCAGGCGTCCGCCTTGATACGCCCCTCTCCGACGAAGAACTCACAAAAATCCGAAACCGCAACAACAATGCCTAAGAACGAAAAACGGCGCCCCAAAGGACGCCGCTTTAAAACTCTCGAATTCTGCTAAATTTATGCAGCTTCTTTAATAAACTTCACCGCGTCGCCAAAGCTCTGGATTGTCTCAGCCGCGTCGTCAGGAATCTCAATTCCGAACTCTTCCTCAAACGCCATTACCAGCTCAACTGTGTCCAGGCTGTCTGCGCCCAGATCATCGATGAAAGATGCGTTCTCGGTTACTTTGTCTTGCTCAACGCCCAGATGCTCGACGACGATCTTGCGCGTGCGATCTTCGATGTCGCTCATGTCAATTCCTCACATTCTCTCGGGGACTTGGCCCACATTTGATAGTCTCGCCTTGGGAGCAGGGCAAACGCCCACTCCAAGCCCCGGCGATGGATGAGCGCCGCCTATATCAAATCCAAACGAAAGGCAAATAATATAATGCGCGCGCGGGTTGCGTCTACAACATGGCCATTCCGCCGTTCACATGCAACGTCGTACCGGTGATATAAGCGGCTTCCGCGCTCGAAAGGTAAACGACAGCAGACCCGATCTCATCCGCC
>JABDPD010000233.1 GCA_013042895.1 Boseongicola sp.
CGCCTGACACCTATATGGACAAGCTGGCAATTGGCCCGGGCTTTCGCCAGGGTGTGGTCACAATGGATATGTCTCCATCCGAGCGGGTGAACGCGCTTGCCGCCGCGAAGGGCTGCTCGACTGAAGACATCACGGTTTGCGTGCTTGAGCGCCCGCGCCATGAGGAAATGATTGCCGAGATCCGCACAACAGGTGCCGCAATCCGGCTGATTACCGACGGCGACGTTGCCGGTGTGATCCACTGTGCAGAACCCTCGACGGGGATCGATATGTACATGGGGTCTGGCGGCGCGCCGGAAGGCGTTCTGGCGGCAGCGGCTTTGAAGTGTATGGGGGGCCAGATGTTCGGTCGTTTGACGTTCCGAAATGACGATGAGCTTGGTCGTGCGAAGAAGGCCGGGATCACAAACCTCGACCGCGTATACACGCGTGATGATATGGTGACTGGCGATGTCATTTTTGCCGCGACGGGTGTAACGGACGGATCGATCCTGCCGGGCATCAAGCGTGAACCTGGGTTCCTGACCGCAGAGACTATTCTGATGCGTTCGAAAACCGGCTCGGTGCGCCGCATGAACTATCGCCACCCGATCGACAGTTGAGCGCGCCTAGCGACGGATACCTCGGCGTTGCTGCGTCCCTGACCGGACGCAAATGGATCGGGCCTTCGGCCGATAGCTTGCGGCTGTCCGAGGCATTGGAGCAACAAACCAATCTGCCTTCGGCACTTTGCCGTATTCTCGTGCAGCGCGCGGTCACCGCAGAGGAAGCCGAGCGCTTCTTGGCCCCTGCCTTGCGCGATTTGCTACCTGATCCAATGACATTGCTGGACATGGAACCAGCCGCAAAACGGTTGATTGAAGCGGTAGAACGCGGTGAGAAGATCGCCGTCTTCGCGGACTATGACGTGGACGGCGGGTCTTCGGCGGCTCTCTTACTTGACTGGTTAAGCCAGTTGGGACGCGACGCGACGCTTTATGTGCCGGATCGGATCGATGAGGGGTACGGGCCGAATGAGCCGGCAATGTCGGGCCTTGCAGCCACTCATGATCTGATCATCTGTGTGGACTGTGGCACTTTGAGTTTCGATGCTATTGCCGCCGCAAAGGGCGCAGATGTGGTAATCCTCGACCACCACCTCGGCGGCGAGACCTTGCCTGAAGCTTTGGCAGTTGTGAACCCGAACCGGCAGGACGAAACCGGTGACCTGGCGCATCTCTGCGCGGCGGCTGTGGTATTCCTTGTACTGGTTGATGCAAACAGACGCTTGAAAGCAAAGGGGAAGCCTGGACCCGATTTGATGTCTATGTTGGACCTCGTGGCGCTCGCCACAGTCGCGGATGTCGCCCCATTAATAGGTGTTAACCGCGCTCTCGTCCGGCAGGGGTTGAAGATTATGGCGCGGCGCGCGCGCCCGGGATTGGCGGCACTCGCGGATGTCGCGAACCTCGCTTCGCCGCCTTCAGCCTATACGTTAGGTTTTGTGTTCGGTCCTCGGGTGAACGCGGGCGGGCGCGTGGGGCGTGCGGACCTAGGCGCGCGGTGTTTGTCCACGCGCGACCCCCACGAGGCGCAAAGTCTGGCCGAAAAACTAGATGCACTTAACCGAGAGCGTCGCGAGATTGAAAATGCCGTGCGTGACGCGGCACTTACACAAGCTGAAAAACGCGGGTTGGACGCTCCATTAGTCTGGGCTGCGGGCGAGGGCTGGCATCCTGGTGTGGTCGGTATCGTGGCAGCGCGACTGAAGGAGGCCACAAACCGTCCTGCCGTTGTGATTGGGTTGGACGGAGCCGAAGGCAAGGGTTCAGGACGCTCGGTTAGCGGTGTCGACCTTGGGCATGTGGTCCAGAAACTTGCGAGTGAAGGTCATTTGCTGAAAGGTGGCGGCCACAAAATGGCGGCGGGTCTGACGGTGGCGCGCGACCATCTGGACGCTGCGATGGAACGCCTATCAGAGCTTTTAGAGAAGCAAGGTGCCGGAACTGGTGGACCACGCGACCTGCGGCTTGATGCGACCTTGATGCCCGGCGCTGCAACGATTGAGTTGATCGAGCAGATCGAGGCCGCGGGGCCCTTTGGCCAAAGTGCCCCTGCCCCGCGCTTCGCGTTCCCTGATGCGAAGATTCTACACGCAAAGCAAGTCGGCTCGGGACACCTGAAAGTCAGCATCGGAGATGGCCTTGGTGCACGGCTGGACGCGATTGCATTTGGGGCGTTTGACAACGACTTGGGTCCGACCCTCGTGAACCACGGTGGTGCCCGGTTCCACCTTGCCGGACGGCTTGAGATCAACCATTGGAATGGTCGCCAAATCCCACAGCTGAGGCTGGAGGATGCTGCACGAGGCTCCGAATGATTGAACCGTGTCTCATCGCTTTCACCGGCTTGCCCGGGACCGGGAAGACAACAATCGCCTGACGATTGTCCAAAAACCTTCCCGCAACCTATTTGCGCATCGACACAATTGAAAACGGCTTGCGCGCATCGGCATTAGGAGTGGGCGGTCTTTTGGATAGCGGCTATGCGGTCGGCATGGAGTTGGCGGCTGACGCTTTGTCGTTTGGTCAGAGCTTTTCGCGGACGCGGTGAACCCGAACTTGGAATGCCGCCAGGGCTGGGACGCAGTGGCGGTCTATGATGCCTGCCACCTAATGTGGGTTCATGTGACATGTAGAGATGCCTCGCAGCATCGCGAACGCATCGACGTGCGGCGCGCAGAGGGCGTGAAACGCGGAGCCGATTGGTCCGAGATCAACTCACGCAGCTTTGAAGCTCCGCCTCTCGACTGGCTCGTCATAGACACCGCGACTCCTTACGCCGACGACGCCGCATCGCTCCTTATGAGGTCTGTCCAAAGCGGCGAAGGAAGGCCGTGAGGCAAGCGCAGATTTTTCCCCGACATTCAGCAAAGAATCTTCTTGCCCTTTTTGGGGAGTTTGCCTAATTAGCGCTCCACGCACTGTGGCCCGTTCGTCTATCGGTTAGGACGCCAGGTTTTCAACCTGGAAAGAGGGGTTCGATTCCCCTACGGGCTACCATTTTCATACCAAAAATATTGTTCAGATGAAAAATCTGCAAAGGACTCTAGCGCCGGTTGGATGCTAAAAGTGGCGGATGAGGCCTCTTGCATGAGTGTTCGACTTCAAAAGATGGTCGCTCAGAACGCCAAACAGCAAGAATATCAAAGACTTAAATGAAAGGACTTTTGAGAGAATCTGCCTGACCCCATTGGTCATTGGTTGACTTTCACGAACGCGACCGAACACCTGAAGCTACCTTTCCATTATTAATTCGGGCCGTCTTTTCCCAAACTGTTTGAATGATCGGATCATCGCCAGAGGTAGAAACCAC
>JABDPD010000235.1 GCA_013042895.1 Boseongicola sp.
TACGGGCGGATGCAATCCGCAGTTCGCCGCAAGAAAGATAAAGAACACCAAAAACAAGCGGCGGCTTAGACTGGCTCGATGTCGCCAAGCGCGCGATTGGCATGGAAGTCAGCTTCCCAATCGGCAAACCGACCATCCGCAATCGCCGCTCGCATTCCTGCCATAATCTCCTGAAAATAATGGAGATTATGCCAAGTCAAAAGCATTCCCGAAATCATCTCACTCGCACGAAAAACATGGTGCAGATAGGCGCGAGAATACTTTGAACAAGCCGGACAGGAACAGGCCTCATCCAAAGGTCGCGGGTCGTCCGCGTGACGCGCGTTCTTGATGTTGACCACGCCGCGCCGAGTGAAAACTTGGCCTGTCCGCCCCGAACGAGACGGTAATACACAGTCCATCATATCAATTCCTCGCTTCACGGCTCCGACAATATCGTCAGGCTTCCCAACGCCCATCAGATAGCGAGGCTTGTCGACAGGCAATTGCCCGGGCGCAAAATCCAGCACACCGAACATCGCATCCTGCCCCTCGCCCACCGCGAGCCCACCAACGGCGTAGCCATCAAAACCGATTGCACGCAAAGCCTCCGCGCTCTCGCCGCGCAGGTCCTCTTCCAAACCGCCTTGTTGAATACCAAACAACGCGTGCCCCGGACGATCTCCGAAAGCATCGCGCGACCGGGCAGCCCATCGCATAGAAAGTCCCATGCTTTCCTTGATCCGTGCGCGATCCGCAGGCAATGCCGGGCATTCGTCAAAGCACATCACAATGTCCGACCCCAACTGTCGCTGGATCTCCATCGATCGCTCTGGGGTGAGTTCATGTTTTGAGCCATCTATGTGGCTTTTGAACGTAACGCCCTTCTCCGTAAGGTTCCGCAAATCAGCAAGGCTCATCACCTGGAAACCACCGGAATCCGTCAGGATGGGTCGATCCCAATTCATGAATTTGTGTAGTCCACCCAGGCGCTTGATACGTTCTGCACCAGGTCTAAGCATCAAATGATAGGTGTTTCCCAAAAGGATATCAGCACCTGTCGCTGCGACACTCTCAGGCATCATTGCCTTTACAGTTGCTGCAGTGCCAACAGGCATAAATGCTGGCGTACGAATGTCTCCGCGAGGGGTCGAGATCACACCGGTGCGCGCCGCGCCGTCGGTCGCCCTTAAATCAAATGAGAATGTTGCAGTCATTCATGGCTCCCTCGTCGCGCCAGAATGCCGTTTAAAAGGAAACGTGCCCGCCCGGAACCCCCAATCCCCGCCTTTACCCAAGCGATCCATTCCCTATATAAAGACTCAAGAAATAAAATCGGACCCAGCCAATGAACAGCAGCGCACCCCTTGAAGGGGCTCCCCTGATCAAGCCATCCAGCACCGACCATCCGCTTCATGAAGCCATTGTCGACGCGTGCCGTTCGGTTTTTGATCCCGAAATCCCGGTGAACATATTTGATCTCGGCTTGATCTATACCATTGAAATCGCTGACGATGGAGCGGTTGGGATCATCATGACCCTCACGGCACCCGGCTGTCCTGTCGCCGGCGAAATGCCAGGGTGGGTCGCTGATGCAATTGAGCCTTTGCCCGGTGTGAAATCCGTTGATGTCGAACTGACATGGGAACCACCCTGGGGCATGGACATGATGTCAGACGAAGCCCGCCTTGAGCTGGGCTTCATGTAAGACACATGGCGACCGAAAAAGAAAAGATGCTTGCTGGGGAGCTTTACCGCCCCGGCGATCCCGAGCTGGTGGCTGACCGGCGGCGCGCTCAAGAGCTTATGCACGAGTATAACCAAACTATCGTCGGTGATCCCTCGAGACGCGACATTCTCAAAGAGCTCCTTGGGAGCGGTAGTGAAACGGCCTCTCTTAGGCCCGCGTTTCAGGTCGACTATGGCTACAATATATTTCTCGGCGAAGGCGTTTTCATGAACTACGGCTGCGTCCTGCTGGACATCTGCCCCATCCACATTGGCGATAAAACCGAGATTGGTCCCTTGACCCAAATCCTCGCAGCCGATCACCCCCGTGATGCAGCGACCCGGGACAAGGGTCTTGAGTTTGGACGCCCTGTCACCATCGGAAAAAACGTCTGGATCGGAGGCGGCGCGATCATCTTGCCTGGCGTCTCGATTGGCGACAACGCCGTCATAGGCGCCGGAGCTGTCGTGACACGCGACGTCGCTTCGCACGCATCGGTCGCCGGAAATCCAGCGCGCCCGCTTGTCTCAAAGCACGCGACACCATAAATTAGGGAAGAAGGAGTAGGCACCATGTTCTCAATCCCTGGCAAACAGGCTGTTCAGATGACTTCGGCAGCGATTGCACAAATCGCGAAGCTGATGGAACGTGAGGGGCATGCTGGATTGCGTATCGGCGTCAAAAAAGGCGGTTGTGCCGGCATGGAATACACCATGGACTACGCCAATGAAGTTGACCCGATGGACGAAGTGGTGGAACAGGGCGGTGCCCGCGTCATGATCGCGCCGATGGCGCAGATGTTTCTTTTTGGCACCGAGATAGACTACGAAACCTCACTTTTGGAAAGCGGCTTCAAATTCCGTAATCCAAACGTCGAAGACGCCTGCGGATGCGGAGAGTCGATCAAGTTCAAAGACGTCGAAGAACTGACCGCCGACCTGGAAAACACCACCAAGGCTTGACCTTCCCGCTCCGTTCGCCATTGTCCGCCAGACCCTGATTTTGGAGGAATTTTTATGGCGCGCAAACTCGCCGCAGGCAACTGGAAGATGAACGGCACGGCGGCAAGCCTTGCCGAGATCGAGTCTCTCGCACAAGCCCACCCAAACCCTGGTTGCGATGTGCTTATCTGCCCTCCAGCGACATTACTTTCGCGACTTGCAGGTGCCACTTCCGGGAGTTCCATCAAGGCTGGTGGACAGGATTGTCACACGGCAGCGTCGGGCGCGCACACTGGTGATATTGCCGCTGACATGATTGCTGACGCCGGTGGCAGTCACGTCATTGTCGGACACTCCGAACGCCGCGCGGATCACGGCGAAACAGATGCAGATATCTCTGCTAAAGCGGAGGCGGTCTGGCGAGCAGGTCTAACGGCGGTCATTTGCGTCGGAGAAACTCTTGCTGAACGCGAAGCAGGCGAGACAATTGCCATAGTTGCCGGTCAACTCGCAGGCTCAATCCCCGAAGGCGCAACCGGCGAGAACACCGTTATTGCCTATGAGCCCGTCTGGGCCATTGGTACCGGAAAAGTCCCCACACTTGAAGAAATTGGCGCGGTCCACGCAGACATACGGGCGCGCCTGAAAGCCCGTTTCGCTGCGGCAGGAGACGATATGTCGATCCTTTATGGCGGCTCTGTCAAACCCACAAACGCTGACGAAATCTTCGGTGTTGCCGATGTCGACGGCGCCCTCGTCGGCGGCGCTTCCTTAAAGGCAGAAGACTTCGGCGGTATCATTGCCGCACTCGAGCGCGCCTAACGTTTCAGCTGTTTTCGGACCAGTCGGCCGATTGCATTTCCCGCAATCGGCTGGCCGTGCGCTCGAACTCAAAGCTACCTTCTCCCTCTATATAGAGATTCTCCGGTGTGTCGGCCGCTGTGGCAATCAAGCGGATACGCGCCTCGTAAAGCGCGTCAATCAAGGTCACAAAACGGCGGGCTTGATTGTAGTTTTCGCTCGACAGCCGTGGAATGTCTTCAAGGATTAGCACGCGAATTGCATCGGCCAGAGCCAAATAATCCGCAGGCCCCAGAGGCTGACCGCATAGCTCATAAAATTGGGCCCTGGCAACTCCATTTGCAAACGACGGAATTATAACTTCACGGCCATTCACCTTCAAAATGAGTGGATGTGCTGCACCTCCTGCAAGATCCCTCCAAAGCGCTGAAATTTCGGCATGCGCAGCCGCATCTGCCGGGTGAAAATAAGTCTTCGCGCCTTCCAACCTGTCCTGCCGCCAATCGCGCGGCGAGTGCAAATGCCAGACCTCCATTTTCTCCTTGATAAGGTCAATGAAGGGTAGGAACAGCGCGCGGTTCAACCCATCTTTATAGAGGTCGCTCGGAGGCCGGTTCGATGTCGTCACGACCGTCACACCTGCCTCAAACATCCTTTCAAACAGGCGCCCAACTATCATCGCATCTGCGATATCGGTGATCTGCATTTCATCGAGGCACAACAGTCGAATGCCATCTGCCATCTCATCCGCAACAGGTCGGATCGCGTCATCGACACCTGTCTGCCGTGCCTTATGCAGGGCCGCTTGAACCTCCTGCATAAAGGCATGGAAGTGCACCCTACGACTTTTTTGGACGCCCGCCGCCTCGTGAAACAAGTCCATCAACATGGATTTGCCACGTCCCACGCCGCCCCAAAGATACAATCCTCGAACCGGCTCGGCTTTCTTGGCAAACATCCAACCGAGGCTCCCCCCTTTTTGGGGTGCACTATTCAGACCAAATGCAATGCAGTCCAACTCGCCGAGCACGGCTTCCTGTTCGGGATCCGGTGTAAGGTGATCCGCTCGCACTTTGGCCCGATACGCCGTTGTGATGAGGCCAGGTTGCGCCATGACCAAGATGAACCACGGTGCCGCAAAAATGAAAAGGGGGTCAGTGCTCTTTGGTCACGTCATAAACGTAGAGCCAGTCAAATCGCCGCAAAGGTTTAGCAGGTGCTAGGGCGCCAGCAAGACGCAAAATGCTGTGCGCAGCAAACCGAACCGGTGCCGACTTCAGATGATAGTT
The DNA here is from genome assembly GCA_013042895.1 of Boseongicola sp. Classification (GTDB taxonomy): domain Bacteria; phylum Pseudomonadota; class Alphaproteobacteria; order Rhodobacterales; family Rhodobacteraceae; genus Boseongicola. Next base: position 4,740 of record JABDPD010000235.1, read on the forward strand.
GCGCGCATTGACCGTCGCGGCATCGACTACCCGTGACACACGTTCCCGCCGCTTTTCCTGATATTGCGTCAAGCCTTGGGACATAGGGTCAGCCCTTACAGCCTGGCTAAGAGCCCAGGCATCCTCAAGTGCCATATTCGCACCTTGCGCCAAGAACGGCAGCGTTGGGTGGGCGGCATCCCCCAAAAGGACCTGTTGACGGTCCCACCAACGATCCGCGACCCGGTGCCGGAAAAGCCCCCAGAGGAAACACTCATCCACAGCATCAAGCCAGCCCCGCACGCGCGGTGAAAACCCGGCAAACGCGCCTTTGAGGTTTCCCGGATGATCACTGTGACTCCATCCTTCCTCGGCCCAGGCTGCGCGTTCTTCGACCGCGACCACGTTGCGCAATCCACCAGGCAGCGGATAACTCACAACGTGCCGCCCAGGCCCCAAGTGCATCTCGGCGACTGCGGGTCCTTCCCCTGGAATAAGCGCACGCCAAGCAACTTGTTTCGTGAAGAACGGCTTGGACGCCTCATCCACGCGTGCCCGGACTTTCGAGTGAAGCCCATCAGCTCCAATTAGTAAGTCATCACCGGGCAATGCCGCGCCTTCAGGCGGTGGCGCGATCTCACGACCGGTCTCAAGACGAACATTGGCAGACTCCGCCGCCGACAAAAGGACTTCGATGAGCCGCGCACGATGAACAAATCGCCATTCAAGGCCTAGCCCATGATTCTCAAGATCGAGTGTTAGGATTTCACGCCCGCTCGGCCCATCGAACAAGCGGACTGCGCTCCCCTTGAGCGATACGGCTTCGAGTGCATCACCAGCACCAATCGCCTTCAAAACCGCCATGCCGTTCGGACTGATCTGAATGCCCGCCCCAACCTCGCCGATTTCCGATGCGCGTTCGGCAACGACTACGGAATGGCCTGCCTGCGCCAAAGCCGTGGCGGTGGCCAAACCCCCGATCCCAGCACCCGCAACCGTAATCTTAAGGTTGTTACTCATCCGATCCGCCTCCCCTCGCCCGACCCTAAAGCCGATGCGCACTCGATACCTTGATCGACCTCAACTGCCCACGTCAACCGGCGAGCGGCAAGCGACTTTCGGCCAGTTCCACGAAAAAGGAACATCCGGACGGGATGGCTTCATCATTGAAATTGTACTCCGGATGATGGAGTGGCGCGTTTTCTCCAATCCCGAGATGAATATAAGCTCCAGGCCGCTCATTAAGCATGAAACCGAAGTCCTCGCCCCAGAGGTAAATCGGCGCTACTTCGCAAGCCCCCGCCACATTTGCAGCCGCTTCAGCCGCAAATCCGGCATGAGAGTCCGAGTTCACCATCACAGGATAGCCTTCGCGGATCTGCGCATCCGCCGTCGCTCCGAGTGAGGCCGCGATCCCTTCGGCGATTTCCACAATTCGCCGCGAGGCAAATGCACGGTTTTCTTCAGTCATTGTTCGCAAGGTGCCTTTCAGGACGACCTCTTCCACAACCACATTGTAGGCCGTTGTCGAGGTTTCAAAGGATGTGATCGACACAACAACCTGTTCGACAGGATCAATCTGACGGCTGACAATCGTCTGCAACGCCGTAACCACATGCGAAGCAACGACCGTGGCATCAACCGTCTGATGGGGTTGAGCTGCATGTCCCGCCTTACCCTTGATTTTGATCAGAATCTCATCGGTTGAGGCATAAAAAGCGCCCGGGCGGATTGCGAATTCTCCAAGCGGCCTGCCTGGTACGTTGTGCATGCCGTAGACTTCATCGATTCCAAATCGCTCCATCATTCCATCGTCTACCATCGCACGTCCGCCGGCCCCACCTTCTTCTGCAGGCTGAAAAATCACGGCGACCGTGCCATCAAAATTCCGGGTCTCTGCAAGATACTTTGCCGCCCCAAGCAACATCGCGGTATGCCCATCATGTCCGCAGGCATGCATCTTACCGGGAACAGTCGATGCATACTCCACGCCTGTCTCCTCGTGGATTGGCAGGGCGTCCATATCCGCGCGCAGTCCAATGACCCGCCCCGATTGCGAACCGCGCCCCTTTATCAACCCAACCAAACCGGTGCGTCCAATGCCGGTGACAATCTCATCGCACCCAAACGCGCGCAAGCGCTCCTCTACGAAGTCTGCCGTCCAGTGGACATCATACTGCAGCTCAGGATGCCGGTGCATCTCCTGCCGCCATCCTGCTATTTCCTCATGAAGCTCCGCAAACCGATTTCGAACCGCCATGCTGCACCTTTCAATCTTAAGTATCACAAAAGAAAAAAGAGACGCGAATGCGTCTTGTCTTTCTGGTCAAATATCTCTGGGGTGCGGGGGCATCGCCCCCGCTTGAATAGCCGCCCCAAAAGGCGGCGACATCACTTTAGCGACGCGCGTCGCCAACCAGCTTCCAAACAGCAGGTACCAGCATTGCAGCCAGGACCAGCTTCAATGCGTCACCAGCGAGGAACGGTGTCAGGCCCCACTCAATGATTGGCTTGTCCCAACCGTAAAGAACACCAAGCCACAAAAGACCGGGCACATATATGATCGCGTTACCCGCAATCAGCGCTGCTGCCATTTTCCCGATTGATCGGTCCCAGCCTGCCCGGGCAAATGCACCAAGAGCGAGTGCTGCCAAAGCGTATCCAACCAGATAACCACCGGTTCCACCCATCATATAGGCCAGCCCGTACTCTGTCGCCGACGACCCCGCGAACACGTTGAAGCCAAGTGCTCCGACCGCCAAATATCCAAGGATCGTGACCAGTCCGAGGCGCGGGCCATAAGCGGCACCAATCGTCAATACCGCAAAGGTTCCCATGGTCATTGGGACGGGCCACATAGGAACGCGAATTTTCGCCGCAATCGCCAATACTGCGATACCAGCCAGTACCAAAACGACCTGCTTGGCGCGCAGTGCGGTGCCTTCTTTTGCTCCGAACAGATCGGCCAGAACTGGGCGGGCTGTAAGTGTCGACATGAGTTATCCCTCAAGGTTGGTGTTTGATTTGACCGGACTATCGCACCCCGTGCGGCGGCCCGCAAGCACGAGGAGTACGTTGTTGTTATTCGGCCGCCAGCCGCGTGAAACGCGTCTCCATACGATACGATTTCCGAGGACCTTCAACGGACCATACAGTCAGCCAGTTTGGGAACTCTTTGAAATCATAAGAAACCTGGTACCGATCCGGTGGGCAAAGATAGGTTGTCTCATGATGATCGACACCAAATGGCACCGAATGGAAAGGACGCATGTCTTCAAAGGCCACGTCAATCCGACCTGCCCCGGCGCTCCATAAATAGCGGCGTGTTGCTTTCATTGGCGGGCCACCTGAGTCCGGAACCAACATTCCATCTTCATCCTGAACAAGCCGCGGTCCCGAGCGCTGAAACACGCAGAGCCCGTCAAACCGATCGCGACGCCCATCCTTATGAAAAATCTCACGCGCCATTGACCAGCGCCCTTCCAAGGCCGCTAATGATGCAATTCCGCTCATTGCGTGCTCCGATAAACACCGACAGTAACATCGGCCCCTTGACCGCGAAATCTCACCGCACTGCCATCCACCTTCAGATCAACATCAAAACAAGCCCAGGCAGAATTTGGCGGCCATTGGCTGCAATACTTTGAACCCCGAACCGCCCAAGTTCCCCAACTATCCACTCCAGCGTTGTAGAGCGTCGTTCCAGACGCGTTAAACCGTTGCCACGCACCCTCGTAGTCCACGGTACGATCCGTCAAAGCCGCCGCCACTTCTAGCCCGTCCAAGGCTGCCCACTCATCCGAAAATGCGGGACCAGCCATCATAGCCAGCACCGCGCAAAAATAGCGCATCCTGCGCTCCTTGTTCCTGCCGCTCACCCAGTCTAAACGCAGAGCGCGCGCACGCAATTCGAAAGGCAAAGAGAATGATCCCCAGATACGCCCGCCCCGACATGGTCGCCATTTGGTCGCCCGAAACCAAATTCCGAATCTGGTACGAGATCGAAGCCCACGCTTGCGACGCCCAGGCCGATTTAGGTGTAATCCCTGCAGAAAGCGCCACCGCCGTATGGAAGGCCAAAGACGTTGAATTTGATGTCACTCGCATTGACGAAATCGAAGCTGTTACCAAACATGACGTGATCGCCTTCCTCACACATCTCGCTGAAATCATTGGAAACTCTGAAGCACGCTTCGTGCATCAAGGCATGACCTCGTCGGATGTTCTCGATACGACACTCAACATTCAACTCGTGCGCGCCGCCGATATTCTTATTGCAGACATGGAAAAACTACTTGCCGCTTTGAAAGCCCGCGCGATCGAACACAAAATGGACGTCCGTATCGGCCGTTCCCATGGCATTCACGCTGAACCCGTCACGATGGGCCTCACCTTCGCGCGTTTCTATGCGGAAATGGACCGGGGCCTTGCGCGCCTCAGAAACGCCCGCGCTGAGATTGCGACCGGAGCAATTTCTGGAGCCGTCGGCACATTCGCCAACATCGACCCTGCCGTAGAAGCCCACGTCTGCGAGAAACTCGGGCTCACGCCCGAGCCGATATCCACCCAAGTCATTCCCCGTGACCGGCACGCCATGTTCTTTGCGACCTTGGGAGTCATCGCATCTTCGATTGAGAACATCGCGATTGAGATCCGCCACATGCAGCGAACGGAGGTTCTCGAAGCCGAGGAGTTTTTCTCTAAAGGTCAAAAAGGCTCCTCAGCGATGCCGCACAAACGAAACCCGGTTCTGACCGAGAACCTCACCGGTCTTGCTCGCCTCGTTCGCATGGCCGTTGTACCCGCAATGGAGAACGTAGCCCTTTGGCACGAGCGCGATATATCGCACTCCTCAGTCGAGCGCGGTATCGCGCCTGATGCAACTGTGACGCTTGACTTCGCGCTTTCGCGCTTGACGGGTGTAATCGAGAAACTTGTGATCTACCCCGAGAATATGATGAATAATCTCAATCAGTTCCGCGGCCTAGTTCATTCGCAGCGTGTCCTTCTCGCTCTCACTCAAAAAGGTGTCAGCCGCGAGGACGCCTACCGCCTTGTTCAAAGGAATGCGATGAAGGTCTGGGAGGAAGGGAAAGACTTCCAAACTGAGCTTCTCGCCGACGAAGAAGTCACCGCCGCAATGACACCAGATGAGATTGCCGAGAACTTCGACTTGGGCCACCATACGAAACACGTCGACACCAT